>JAAFHG010000124.1 GCA_013297585.1 Chitinophagales bacterium | reverse complement strand
GCAAATGCTGGTTTTTTTATTGTGTTAATTTTATGCATACATGGTTGGCATGTATGCAATGGAATTATATTTGCAACATGAAGAAAATTGGCATTTTAGGTGGTGGACAATTGGGCAGAATGTTGTTGCAAGCTGCCATTAATTATCCTGTTGAAACTTATGTAATGGAAAACGACAGCAATTGCCCTGCTGCGCATTTATGCAATCATTTTGTGGAAGGCGACATTACCAACTATCAAGCCGTATATGATTTTGGCAAACAATTAGATGCCATTACCATTGAAATTGAACATGTAAATGAAGATGCCCTAGCCCAATTAGAAGCAGAAGGAGTGCAAGTTTTTCCCTCAGCGGCTGCACTTAAAATTATAAAAAATAAAATTGCACAAAAAGAGTTTTACCAATTACATGGCATACCTAGCAGCGAATTTATTGTAACTCAAACTATTGCCGACTTACAGCAACACCTTAGTTTTTTACCAGCCGTACATAAATTAAATGCTGGCGGATATGATGGCCGTGGTGTGCAAGTAATAAAATCAGCCAGTGATATTGAAAAGGGCTTTAATGCTCCAGCAGTGTTAGAAAAATTGGTTGACATAAAAAAAGAAATTGCCATAATAGTAGCAGTAAATAGCAAAAACGAAACAGCCATTTACCCTGCCGTTGAAATGATTGTAAACAAAGATTTGAATCAATTGGATTACCAATTGTGCCCGGCCGATATAGCAGAAAAAACTTTATGGACGGCAGAAGCCATTGCTTTAAAAGTGGTAAAAGAATTAAAAAGCCCGGGCATTTTTGCCGTTGAATTATTTGTTGATACCAATAATGTGGTGTGGGTAAATGAAACGGCACCGAGGGTGCACAATAGTGGCCACCACACCATAGAAGGTAATTTTAGTTCGCAATTTGATATGTTGTGGAGGGTAATGCTTGATTATCCATTGGGTAGTACAGAAATATTATTTCCTTCAGCCTTGATAAATATAGTGGGAGAAGCCAATTATACAGGCCCGGCTAAATTTGAAGGCTTGGAAGACATTTTAAAAATTGAAAATGCCTTTGTGCATTTGTATGGTAAATCAACCACCAAGCCCGGCAGAAAAATGGGCCATGTAACCATCATTAGCAAAGAAAAGCAAGAACTGATTCACCAAGCGCAAAGAGTAAGGCATGGGTTGAAAGTGGTTAGTTAATTAGATTATCCTTTATTTTCAGGGTAATCAATTAAATCTTAATGAGAAACTGTTGCTCATTTACACCACCTCTCCTTCTAAATCGTAATCATAGGCTTTGGTAATTTTTACTTGCACAAAATCGCCGATGGCCAGCTTTTTTTTGCTTTGAATAATTACTTCATTGTCAACTTCTACGCTATCAAATTCTGTTCGGCCTAAATACCTGCCAGCTTCTTTTTTGTCAACCATCACTTTAAATACTTTGCCTACTTTCTCTTGGTTTTTTTCTAGGCTAATTTCTTGTTGCACTTCCATTATTTCTTGGGCCCTTTCTTCTTTTTCTTCTGCAGAGATATTGTCAACCAAATCATGGGCAGTAGTACCTTCTTCGTGGCTGTAAGTAAATGTACCTACCCTATCAAATCGCATTTTTTGTAAGAATGTTTTTAGCTCTTCCACATCATCCCTTGTTTCGCCGGGGAAGCCAGCTATTAAAGTTGTTCTGATACAAATATCTGGAATGCGGTGCCTGATATCGCCAATTAAATCTTCCATTTCTTCCCTGGTAATTTGGCGCTTCATGGCCTTTAGCATATTGTTAGACGCATGCTGCAAAGGCATATCCAGGTAATTGCAAATATTGGGTCTTTCCTTTATGGCATCAATAATATCAATAGGAAATTTTGATGGATATGCATAATGCAACCTAATCCACTCCAGCCCTTGTACATCGGCCAATGCATGCAATAATTTAGGTAACTCTCTTTGCTTGTAAATATCTAATCCGTAATACGTTAATTCTTGTGCTATCAACATTACTTCTTTTACCCCACGTTGTACCAATCTTTTGGCCTCATCCACCAAAGATTCAATTGGCCTACTGGAATGTTTGCCCCTCATTAAAGGGATGGCACAAAATGAGCAAGTACGATTACACCCTTCGCTAATTTTCATGTAAGCGTAATGGCTAGGTGTACTCAATAGGCGCTCTCCGATTAATTCCGCTTTATAATCCGCTTCAAATTGTTTTAGTATCATGGGTAATTCCATGGTACCAAAATAAGCGTCTACCTCTGGTATCTCCGTTTCTAAATTATTTTTATAGCGCTCACTTAAGCAACCAGTAACATACACTTTGTCTAGCTTGCCTCTTCGCTTTAATTCAACCTGGTCTAAAATGGTATTGATGCTTTCTTCTTTAGCTTTTTCAATAAAACCACAGGTATTGATAATCACAATATTGTGGTCCTTTTTGGTGCTTTCATGCACTGTGTCAATCTCATTGGCCAAAAGCTGTCCGCTCAACACTTCACTATCCACCATATTTTTGCTACATCCTAAGGTGATGATGTTTACTTTATCTTGGTGTAATTTTTTTGTCTTCATACAATTTCTTTGCGCAAACCTTTATGGTAAAAGCGATTATTTTTTTAGTATTTCAAGTGCTTTTTGCACTGTTTTATCATTGGTATTTGTTACTTCATAAAACCCTTCATTGCGCCAAATTTGTCTGGCCAATGAGGTTTTTAAACGAAACAATATTTGTGTCTTTTCTGGGCCGGATATATTGCTTAAATCAACAGAATCAGTTTTTGCCTTTACTAAAAATTGCTGCCAATCAGCATCGGTAAAATTAAAAGTATTGGCAAATTGTTTTGGAGAAGTATAGGTTTTTAATGTTGCTTTATTAGACAAGTAATAAAAATAAGCATAGTCTAAAAAAGCATTTTTTGTAAATAATTTTGAAAAGCTGCCTTTGTATTCAACCGTATCAATACCCACAAAAACATCTGCATTAATACCTCCGTTGGCGTACAATTTTTTACCTTTTTTCGACAAATATATTTTTGAAGTGTCTTTCTTTATGGAGTCTGCATTGGTTGTTTCACCATCATGAAAGCGGTTGATTACTTCATTGTAATAAGCTTTTTCGCCGTTCACATAGGGCCTTTGAATGCTTCTACCCAAAGGCGTATAATACCTGGCCACTGTTAAACGCAAAGCACTTCCATCACTTAAATCATATTGTTCCTGCACCAATCCTTTACCAAAACTACGTCGGCCAATGATGGTTGCCCTATCCCAATCTTGTAAAGCACCTAATAAAATTTCGCTGGCACTTGCCGAGCCTTCATCTGCTAAAACTACCAAGTCTCCACTTTCGAATAAGCCTGGTTTTTTACAGCGGTATTCTTTTTTTGGAAAATGATTGCCTTGTGTGTACGTCACCATTTTATCGCCATCTAAAAACTCATCAGCAATTGCTGTGGCTTCTTCCAACACACCGCCGCCATTTCCCCTCACATCTAATATTAATTTTTTTAAACCCTGCTTTTGCAATGATTGTAAGGCGTTCATAAACTCTTTGTACGTTACTTGGCTAAACTTATTCAATCTGATATAGCCAATACCATCTTCTACTATGTAAGCAGCATCTACACTACTGATTGGAATAACGCCTCGGGTGATTGTTGCGGCATTTGTTTTGCCATTTCTTTTATAGGTGATGTTTACTTTGCTTTCCAAACTGCCCCTGAGTAATTTTCTAATTCTTTCAGCAGTAATTTTATTGCCGGCAATTAGGCTATCGTTTACTTTTAAAAATTGATCGCCAGTGACAATACCCACTTTGGCACTTGGGCCATCAGGCACTACATTTAATACATTAAGTGTATCATTAATAATTTCAAACTCTACCCCAATACCAAAAAAATTGCCCGCTATATCATCGTTAACTGATTGCAATTCTTCGGCTGGAATAAAAACAGAGTGCGGATCTAATTTTGATAAAATTGCCGCAATAGCGGTATCATTTAATTGTTTGGCGGTAACATCATCAACATAACGGGTATTGATTAAATCAAGTACTTCTTGAAATGGCATGGACTTATCTACAGCAAAAAAGCTTTTACCTGGTATGGTTGCCTTTATACGATAACCTAACCACATACCCGTTATCATGGTAATACTTAACAATAAGGGTAACCAAATCTGAAACTTTTTGCTCATAAATGCTATTAAAGGCACGAAATTAAATGATTTGGCTGCAAAAGATTAAAAAACATACAATTATAAGGTATAGAACAATGATTGACTAGTTATTAACAAAATACATACTTCAATTTTTCAACTATATTATCTTTAACAAATTTCTGTAGTTTTGGCGGCTTACTATAAACCAAATGCCTCTATAAATATTAAGTACCTAACTGTTCTTACTACAATCAAACATATTATGAGAAAATTTTTTAGCAGTATTTTTTTTATTGCATTTGTATTTTTTAATCAAGCAGTACATGCACAATCGTCGGTAAGAAATTACACTTTTGCCAGCGCCAATGGCACTTACACCCCCATTACTGGCACCAATTCAACAGCAATAGGCAATGAGGGCAGGGAATTTGGCATACCCATTGGTTTCAACATTTTTTTTGGCGGAAATGGCTTTACCCACTTTTGTGTTAGTACCAACGGCTTTATTAAACTGGGCATAGGTACAACTACATTTGGTTTAAACCATAATTTCAACAGTTTGAATAATGATCCAAGCCCCAATCCATTTTACCCTTTAATTGCTGGCTTTTGGGATGATAATAATACCAATACCGGAAACATTGTTTACGCAACTTCTGGCGCTGTTGGATCAAGGGTACTTACGGTACAATGGGGGAATGTAAATATTGGTAGTGGTGGATTAAGTAGCACCTTAACTGCCTCATTTCAAATAAAATTGTTTGAAGGTACCAACGTGGTAAAAATCGTCTATTCATCTGCCTTTGAAAATGCAGCTTCCATTAGTGCTTCTATCGGCTTAAATGATCAAAATTCTTTTTTAAGTGTAACTCCTGATGTAACTGCTACGGTATCATCTACCACAGCTAATAACTTTATTACCGATCTTACCAATTTAAGAGGGAAAGAATATACATTTACACCTAGAGCGCCACTTTGTTATCCTGTAAGTTCCTTAACAGTTTCAAATATTACCAGTTCGGGAGCTTTGCTAACTGCTCCGGCTGTAAGTGGTGCTACAGGCTATAGATTTTATGTAAGTACTTCGGCGGACTATCCTACTTCATCCACTTTAACTACTAACCCAACATTTACTTTAACTGGATTATTACCCAACACCACTTACTATGCACAGGCACAAGTTGCCTGTTCGGGCGGCAATGGAAGTGGCTGGTACACTACTGCATTTACAACCAGTTGTGTTACTGTTACTGTTCCTTATTTTGAAAACTTTGATACCGTTGTAGCTCCATCCTTACCGAGGTGTGTAAACATTCAAGATGTAAATGCCGGTAATAGCTGGGCTAATGCAGCTTCATCTGTTTTGGCCACCCCATACTCTACTCCTAATTGTATGGTATATAACTCCAATTCAAATATTGCTGGCGATGATTGGTTTTATACGCCACCCGTTTCATTAACAGGTGGAACAAGCTATAGAATATCTTATTATTTTAAAACCCAAAACAATGCTGCTGTACAAAAATTAGAAGTAAAATATGGCACCACTAATAGTGCAACTGGAATGACTAATTTACTAGTGAGCAACAATAATATTACCAACACTGCTTACAATGTTGTAGAAAGGGATTTTACTCCTACTGCAAACGGCGCCTATTTCTTTGGCTTTCATAATTTTTCTGATGCCAATCAATCGGCTTTAAATATTGATGACATTAGAATTACTACCACCCCAACCTGTGGTGTGCCTACTTTATTGAACGTGGCTATCACTTCTGGCAGTACAGCACTTGCCAGCTGGACAGCCCCCACAACAGGTACAGTTAGTGGTTATCAGTATGCGGTAAGTACTTCTGCAACACCACCTGCTAGCGGAACCGCAGTTGCTACTACTTCAGTTAATTTAACTGCACTTACACAGGGGCAGCAATATTATCTACATGTTAGAACTACCTGCGCTACCAATTCGGCTTGGTCTACAAAGTCTTTTCAATTACCATGTGCCACAAAACAAGTACCTTATTTTGAAAATTTTGATACCAGTTTAACTGCACCAGCATTACAAAAATGTTTTTCTTTACAAGATGTAAATGGAGGTACTACTTGGAAATCAACCACAACTACTCCCTTGTCTTCTCCCAATTGCATGGTGTATAATTGGAATGCTACATTACCTGCAGATGATTGGTTTTTTACGCCTCCCATTCGTTTAACTGCTGGATTAAGTTATTGGTTGAGTTATTATACTAAGGCTGATGTATCTGCTACAGAGGAAAAGCTGGAAGTAAAATATGGTACAGCAAACAGTGCAGCTTCCATGATAAATTTATTAACCACCAATACTATAACAGGTACTACTTATTTTCAGGTGTTTAAAAGCTTTACCCCTGCAGCTACCGGTGATTATTACTTTGGGTTTCATGCATTTTCTGCCGCTGACCAGTACAATTTGTATGTTGATGATATAAGGGTAAATTATTCTACCGAATGTGGACAACCAACTGGTGTAGCTGTTTCTTTAACTACCACCTCAGGTTCAGCAACTTGGCAAGCATCAACAACAGGCACCATTAGTAATTACCAATATGCAATTACCAACAATGCCACACCACCAGAAACAGGTGCCATTACCACCAATACAGCTAGTGCTTCCTTTTCTGGCTTATTACCAGCTACACAATATTACTTCCATGTAAAATCATTGTGTACCTCTGGCTTGTATAGCACTTGGACAACTTATGCTTTTACCACACCTTGTGCTGCAGTGAATGTTCCATATTTTGAAAATTTTAGCACAGTTACCATACCTGCTTTACCATCTTGTATGAGCAAAATTGATGTAAATGGAGGCAATACTTGGGTGACTGATTCAACAGTAACTTGTACGCCAACTAAAGCTTTGGTGTATAAATTTAATGCCACTATACCAGGTGATGATTGGGCATTTACAAGAGGAATAAATTTAACAGCAGGTGTTCCATATGAAATAAGTTTTGACTTTAAAGGTTGTAGCAGTAGTAAACAAGAAAAACTGGAAGTAAAGTATGGTGCAGCCAATGGCGTTGCTGCAATGATTAATTTACTGTACACTAATGCAAATATCAATACTACAAGTTATCAATCAGCTAGGGCTGGCTTTACACCTACAACAAGTGGCATTTATTATTTTGGATTTCACGTAATTTCTGCAGCCAATCAATTCAATCTTTCCGTGGATAATATTAAAGTAGACGTATCAACTTTTTGTGGCAAACCAACACCACCTGTTGTAACACTTACCAGTGACACAACCGGCACCATCATTTGGAGCAGGCCTGCAGAAGGTATACCAGCAGGATATGAATATGAACTAAGCAATAGCAATATTCCTCCAGCATCGGGCACACCAGTTAATGATACAAGTGCAGCATTCAGTGCAATTGCAGGCACTAGGTTTTTTGTACATGTACGTACTGTTTGTGCAAACGGCAATTTGAGTGAATGGGTAACAACCACTTTCACCACCGGCTGTTTACCTAAAACAATTCCTTACACTGAAAACTTCGACGAAATATCCAGACCCTATTTGGGCAATTGTATGACTAGCCAAGATTTAAACGGCGGTTCCACTTGGAAAACAGACAATTACAAACCAAGATCAGCACCTAACTCAATGTTATATCGTTACGATCCGGTATTACCGGGTAATGATTTTGCTTACACACCAGGACTAAAATTAATTGGAGGGATAAAATACCGATTAACATTTTATTACAAGGCAAGAGGCCAAAACGAGCGGCTACAAGTGAATTTTGGAGGCGCTGCCATTGCAGATTCGATGACCACTTCAATATGGGACAATATATTTAATGATAGCACTGCCTATACTTTGGGCCAGGCAGATTTTACAGCACCTCGTACGGGTGTTTTCTATCTAGGATTTAAAGCTTTGTCGGTTGCAAACCAATGGGATTTAAATGTAGATGATATTAGGGTAGATTATGCACCAGGATGTAGTGCTCCAACAAATTTTACTACTACCATTACTTCACAAAGTACCGCTACCAGCAGCTGGTCGGCTCCTTACAATGGCCCTGCTGTTAATTATGAATTTACCTATTCTTCTTTAAGAACAACGCCTACCAATGGCACAATACAGAGTGGTGGTACCATTAATCTTACAAATCTAATACCCGGCATTAAATTGTACCTTTTTGTAAGAAGTGTTTGTGGAGGTGCTGCAGTTTCTTCTTGGGCTATTGATTCTATTTATATTCCATGTATTGCCAAAGTACCACCCTATACAGAAAATTTTGATGGCGTTGGTGTACCCATTTTGGCCCCTTGCACATCTGTAGAAAACTTAAATGCAAGTACAACTTGGCTACTTACCACACTTTCGCCAAAATCTGCTCCCAATAGTATGGTGTATAAATTTAACAGCGCAGTACCGGCTAATGATTGGTTTTATACTGCACCATTGCAATTAACTGGTGGTATTAGTTATCGACTTACATTTTTTTACAAAGGACGAAGCATTAGCCGCACAGAAAAACTAGAAGTAAAATATGGTACGGGCAACAACGTAAACTCTATGAGTAATTTAATTTTTGCAGATACCAGTATTAATTTTACAAATTATAAGCAAACACAAAATGAATTTACACCTGCCACTTCAGGTGTGTACTATATTGGGTTTCATGCATTTTCTATAGCCAATCAGTTTGATTTAAATATTGATGACATCAAGGTGGAAGCTACACCTAATTGCAGCAAACCTACCAACTTATCTGTTAGTGTTACTGGCAATTCAACAGCCACTGCCACTTGGACGGCCGCTACCGCAGGTTCAGTAACCAACTACCAATATGTGGTAAGTTTCTCTAGCGATTTGCCAGAAACTGGACCATTGGTTGCCGGCACTTCTGCCTCCCTAACAGGACTTACTCCATTACAACCCTATTACCTACACGTAAGAACTGTTTGTAATAGTGATCAGTATTCTTTGTGGAGTACCATACCATTTACTATTCCATGTTTACCTTATCCATTGCCTTACTTTGAAAATTTTAATGCTGGAGATATTTTGCCAGCTTGTACCTTGGTTGAAAATCCAAATGGAGGAAATACATGG
>JAAFHG010000577.1 GCA_013297585.1 Chitinophagales bacterium | reverse complement strand
ATTAGAAGGAGGACTTGGAGATTTGTACAAATACAATAATGGAGTAGACTTTGTTGGGGCTACTTCATACTCTAATTTACCTGTGCCTAATGCTCCTATCGGGAATGCAGTACAATCATTCTGTGGAAGTAATACAGTAGCAAATTTAAAAGCCACAGGAACTAATATAAAATGGTATGATGCTTTAACAAATGGAAATTTATTAACTAGTACTATTCCTTTAGAAAACGGAAAAAAATATTATGCCACACAAACCATCGATGGTATTGAAAGTGTTAATAGATTAGCAGTTGCTGTTTCTTCAACAGCTGCCCCGACAGGTGATGCTATTCAATACAAATGTAATGGGAACTTTACTAATTTGGTAGTTGTTAAAGCGGCTCCAACAGCTGTAATAAAATGGTATGCAAACCCAACAGGTGGTACAGTATTGCCAAATTCAGCTGCTTTAACTTTGGGAACTACTTATTATGCTTCTCAAACAACAGGTTCTTGTGAAAGCACAAATCGTTTAGCTGTTACAGTACTAAGAACTCCTGCACCAACAGGGGATGCCGTTCAATATAGATGCGCTGGAACATTAGCTAATTTAATTGTTACAAAAGCAGTTCCTACAGCTGTGATAAAATGGTATGCAACGCCAACTGGTGGCACAGCATTAACACCTAATACAACTACTTTAATTCTAGGCACTACCTATTATGCCTCGCAAACAATAAATACTTGTGAAAGTTCAGAACGTTTAGCCGTTAAAATATTAAAAACAATTCCACCAACAGGAGATATTATTCAAAATCTTTGTGGCAGTAGTACAATAGCAAATTTAAAAGTAAATGGAATATCAATAAAATGGTACTCAAACCCAACAGGAGGAACACCATTAGCCACAACAAAACCATTAATAGATAATACTAAATATTATGCCTCTCAAACAATAAATAGTTGTGAAAGTGATGCAAGATTAGAAGTTTTAGCATCTATTAAGTCAATGCCTGCTGCACCTACAACAACTGCTTCTAACCAAAACTTTTGCCAAAAGATAGGAAATCCAGTAATCGGATTTAGAACAGCTACGTTAACTGATTTAGAAAGCTCTGTAACAGGAAATTCTATTAAGTGGTATGATGTTGCTACAGGGGGAATTCCCTTATCTATAACAACTCCTTTAGAAACAAAAACATACTATGCCACACAACAAACAGTTAACGGTTGTGAAAGCCCAAGATTGGCTATAAATGTTGTAGTAAATAAAGCTCCTTTTCCACCTTATGTAAAATTCAAACAAACGATATGTGAAGGATCTAAAGTGTCTGATTTATTTTTTGAAGGAATTAATCCAAACTGGTATATAATATTTCCGGGTTATGCCTCAAAATTATCTCCCGAAACGATATTAACTGATAGCGGTACTTATTATGCCACATCAACATCCATAGAAGGTTGTGAAACAGGTCTTTATGGTAGCCCTTTAGAACTGACAGTAATACCTAAACCAACAGCTCCTACAACAGCGGCTCAAACCGTATGCCAAGGTACAACAGTGGCTAGTTTAACCGCAACGGGTACTGTGATTAAATGGTATGACGCTGCCTCTGGAGGAAACCTAGTACCAAGCGGAACAACTTTAACCACTCGCACGTATTATGCTTCGCAGACTGTAAATGGTTGTGAAAGTAATAGTAGAGCATCTAAAGTAGTAACTGTAATTGCTAATTCCGCTACACCTGCTAATAGTACCGTTACTTTTACTAAAACAGCCTCTATAAAAACATTTAATGTTTTGAATTTAAAAAACAGATTAACATCAATAGTTGGAACAAAGGTTTATTTAACCAACACATCAACTGCTGTTTTAACAGACAATACTATACTTTCAAATGGAACTGTTTATTACGTGAGTCAAACAACCACTGGTCTTTGTGAAAGTGTTAGAGCAAAGGTAACCGTAACTATTAATTGATATTTTGTAACTACTAAATAAATTGAAAAACAAAAGGGCTACTTTTAATAGTAAGCCCTTTTTTATGGTTTTTCAAAAATGTAGTATTTTGCAATAACTACCAATATTATGCCCTTATTTTTCCCTATGCACCATCATACTTTTCTTTGTATCTGTTTGGGGTAATAGTCCATATTAGTTGAAAAACTAAAGCACCAATCAGTGTCCAGAGCACATCATTCCAGTCAAAACGCCCTCTTGTTGTTATTGTTTGTAAAAACTCCCAGCCTAGAAGTCCTGTTAATGACATGATGTTTGCAGCAATGTGTTTTTTTTCGTTTAGCCATTTACTAGTAAGTTTCATTTGCGGAATTAGCATAACAAACAAAGCGGGAATCCCAATACTTGGAAAAAAATTAGGTGCAATTCCTAGTAAATATACTATTATCAAGTTTTCGCCTGTGTAATTTGGTCTAATGTGGTCTTGCGCCTGTTGGTATGCCACAAA
>JAAFHG010000530.1 GCA_013297585.1 Chitinophagales bacterium | reverse complement strand
ATCTAATATTGCACCAGTATAAAACTTGTTGTTATCGCTGATGCGGATATCGCCAAAAAAGTTGGGTAATAATTTATCGGTACGTACACTGTTGGAAAACTTTAAAATTGTCATGACAATTAATTGTAATGGTTACAAATAAATTATAAGGCGGCAATGGCTTTTTCTCTTTGCTCAATTTTGGCGCTAAACCAATTGATGATACCAAGGGCTGTTTCTAAATCAGAAAAATTGCCAGCCAAGTAATTATTAAGCGTAGGGCTTGAAATTTTGTTGGCTTTTAAAAATTCAGATTTGTCTTTCCTAGTTAAGTTGCTAGCTACAAATTTTAGCTTGTTAGCTACTTTTTCGTTTTGGGATAAAATTTTCTCGTTCATAATAATTTTATAAAATTTTCGTTATGTTTATAAATATCTAATACAAATGTAAAGCCATTTGCAAAGACGGTTGTAAAAAATATGTAAATAGTTATTAACAGTTTATCCACAATGATTAAAGGAGAAGATATAAAAACCGCTATAAGACAGGCTGGTATTACATTAGAAGATGCTGCAACAATGTTGGATATGTCAAGGCAAACATTGTACAATAATCTAAATAGAGCAATGATAACTCCTGCATTTAGAAAAAAAGTAGTTGAAGCATTTAAGCCTTATTTTGATGTAAATAATATGACTATCACTAAGGTAAAACTCACTGCCACTAATGATTTTTACGAAAACGCTTTGGTTAGGGAACCAGATACACCCTACTTAAAAGATATGCAAAGCTATGTGGATGAAATAATGCATTTAAAAAGAATTGTTGCATTGCAGGATTTTCAAATAAAAAGACTCGAGCAAGATTTAGAAATGTATAGAACTAATAAAGTAAACTCAAAATCAGCATAAGCAAACCAAAGCTTCGCCTAGTGTACAGTATGTACAGGTGTGTGCAGTTGCAAATTCCCTTTAAACATTTTATGCTGTTGTTAGCATCCACTCAAATCGCATAGTACCGGTATTGGTAAACATAAAGCCGTTTTCATCTAACCATTTGGCCACATCAGTAAGGTTATAAGTGTGGCTGGGGTAAAAGCTTTGTAGTGATTGGAAAATTTCATCGGTACTTTTAAAAATGGTAGTGTCATCTACCTTATAAACTGGCTTGTAAGTATCAAATAAAAATTGTTTAATTTTTTCTAGTAGTGTATCAATTGCTGGTACATTGTTTTCAGTTGTAGCTTTTGCTTCAATACTCATTGCAACAATTTAAAAGGTGATAGGTCACTGCAAATACTCAAGAGAGCTACCAAACTTGCATTGGCTTGCCTATCACCAAAAAGGTGCAGGCTCTCTTGTAAAGTATTTGCAAAGCAAATGTACTTAATTCTGAATGGCTGTAAGCTTACCATCAGTAAAATATATATAAGTAGCTGAAACGCTTCCGTAAACATATTGCTTCTTTACGCTTGTAGTTAACATTGTAGTATTAATAGTACTTGGTTTACCCCATGCAAACAGTAATTCATCTTCGCTCATTCCTATCCATGGTACTCCAGTCATCAATTTATTTACAATTTCTGGCGTAAATTTAGCTGATAAATTTTGGTAGTCTTTTGATGAAAAAACTGTTTTATTTTCTATACAGTCAAATAGCCTGGTAATCATAACCCAAGCACTATCGTTAGATTCAGATACTAATAAAATATTTTTATTTTTCTCCCATTTATATCTTTCATAAAAACTAGTTGACTTCCATTTTTTGCCAATTTGATAATGCCCCAATGTATCAACACTACCAATTTTTTTTACACACATGTAGCCTAGTGAATTAAATACAAATTCTTTGTTTAAAAGTGTATCATTTTGAGCAAAAATATTTGTGCTATTTGTAGCAACGACAATAAAGATAAATAAAACTGAAATTATTTTTTTCATAAAATTGACAATGGATTTTACAATAATTAACCAAAATTTGTGTCTACTATCCATAATCAAATATAATAAAAAAAACTATAATGGAACAAGCTCCACGGTAAAATCGCCACCTAGCGGATAGGTTCTGGTTACTTTCTTTAGCATAAATACCGTACCATCACGGCTTACTTTGCGGTATTGCCTAAATAATTCAATGGCTTTTTGGGTAGCAGCTACGCTTGTTTTTACCACTTCAGCATTTTGCAATACATCTTGCCATGGCTTGTGCAGGCTTATTAAACTGTTTGCACCTTTAACCGCTAGGCTGTACTTTTCAATGCTAGTATTGTTGGCATCGGTATTATGGTAATAAGATTGTGGCACTACGGCTGCATTGCCTGGTGGCGTGCAATAAAATAAACGCAAGCCAAAGGGATTGATAACCCTATCGTATTTACCAGTATAGTAACTACCCAATTGGCGTGTGCCTAGGCAATTTTGTTTGGTGTATAAGCCTGTAGCTTCATCCTTTACTACATAGGTGGCAAGGGTGCTAAAGCCAAGCTCCACCGTTCTTTCGCCAGTGCCTTGTACATACTCTTGTAAGTTTTCGGCAATGGGCTCCCACACAACAGGTATAACCGTAACATCAGCCGGTTGGTAGTACAAGTTTTCTGCTTGTACAAATACCAAATTATCTACCGTTAATCCGCTGCTTGGTACTGTGGCTAAATCGGCCAATGTATTTACGGTCGCAACGATTGATCTACCAGTAATGTCTTTTACTCTTTCAGC
>JAAFHG010000034.1 GCA_013297585.1 Chitinophagales bacterium | reverse complement strand
CAAGTACGATTTGCTTGGAACGAAACTGCACAACCCAATTTATTTAACAAAGAAGGCTTACCTGCCTTACCATTTAGAACATTAGCTAATTAAGAAAATATGATGAAGAAAACAGTATTCGGTTGTTTATTAATGATGCTTGTAAGCATTCAATTGGTATCAGCTCAAAATTTAGATTGGGTTGCAAAAGTTGGTGCAAAGTCTTTTCCTGCATCTAAGAAAATGTTTTGGGTAAATGATTATGGCGCAAAGAATGATGGCATCACCGTTAATTCTGCTTTCATTCAAAAAGCAATAGATGCTTGTGCTAAACAAGGCGGCGGTATCGTATGCTTTAAGCCGGGTATTTACGTGAGCGGCTCTATATTTTTAAAGAGTAATGTGCAGTTATTAATAGACAAAGAAGTAACCATTTTGGGGTCTCAAAATTTTGATGATTACCCAGATATGAAGACAAGAATTGCTGGTATAGAAATGGTTTGGCCATCGGCATTAATTAATGTTATTGATGCAAAAAATGTGGCTGTAACTGGTAAGGGTGTTGTAAATGCAAGAGGCAAGTTTTGTTGGGATAAATACTGGTCAATGCGTAAAGATTATGATAAGAAAGGCTTACGTTGGATTGTTGATTACGATTCAAAACGTGTAAGAACATTGTTGGTACAAAACTCTTCTGATATTACAATTACAGGCTTAACTTTTAAAAATGCTGGGTTTTGGACAGTTCAATTATTGTATTCGCATCACCTAACTGTTGATGGTGTGATTATTAAAAACAATGAGGATGGTAGCGGCCCAAGCACTGATGGTATTGATGTCGATTCGTCTGCATGGGTATTAATTCAAAATTGTGATATTGATTGCAACGATGATAATTTTTGCTTGAAAGCAGGTAGAGATTGGGATGGTTTGCGTGTAAATAGACCAACAGAATATGTAGTGATTAGAAAGTGTTTGGCTCGTCGTGGTGCAGGGTTGGTAACACTTGGCAGCGAAACTTCTGGTGGTATTCGTCATATTCTAGCAACCGATTTAAAGGCGAGCCATACAGACAATGGTTTACGCATTAAATCAGCATTTACAAGAGGTGGTACTATTGATGATATCTATTTTCAAAATACCGTAATGGATTCTGTAAATAATGCTTATCAGTTTAATTTGAATTGGTATCCTGCTTATAGTTATTCAGAATTGCCTAAAGGTTATGTGTACGATTCTATTCCTGCGCATTGGAAAGCCATGTTGCAGAAAGTTACACCTGCTGAGTTAGGTACGCCTCATGCTAAAAATATTTACATAAAAAATGTAAAAGTTACCAATGCAACTACTGCTTTTGTAGGCACTGGTTATGAGAAATCTTTACTAGAAAATTTTGTATTTACCAACTGTAGCATACAGGCTGTAAACCTTGGTGTACTTGAGTTTACAAAAGGTTGGAAATATAATAACGTAACGATTGATGTAGATAAGAAACCCGCACCTGTAAAAAAAGCAGCAGGTGGTATTGAACACGAAGAAAGATTAAAGAACTAAACAAAGAACAGATGAAGCAGTATGTTACATTTCTTGTTGTATTAATGGCACAATTAGTAGCTATTGGGCAAGCTAGTGTTTCAGTATCTCATCTTACTTGCGAATATAAAATCAATCCACTTGGTGTAGAAGCAACGCTGCCAAGATTGAGTTGGATTATCAATACAGCTGCGGCTAATTCTAAGCAAGCAGCGTATCAAGTTTTAGTAGCTGATAGCAAAGAGAAGTTACAGCAAAATCAAGGTAATATTTGGGATAGCAAAAAAGTAGCTACAGCACAATCTATACAAGTTTTGTATAAAGGCTTACCGCTTGTGGCTGCTAAGAAATACTATTGGAAAGTTAGGGTTTGGAATCAACAAAATATCGCTTCTAGTTGGAGTGATGTTAGCTTTTGGCAAATGGGGTTGCCAAGTGCGAAAGACTGGAGTGAAGCCAAATGGATAACGATGGATATTTTCAATGAAGCTAAATATCCAAGTTTAGATTCTGCGGTAAAAGTGGTTGCTTTAAGAAGTATTGCACCACAGTTTAGAAAAGAGATAGTGGTAAAAAAGCCTGTTAAAAATGCTACTGCTTTTATATGTGGTTTGGGCCAGTTTGAGCTTCGCTTAAATGGTAATAAGGTGAGCGATCATTTTTTAGATCCAGGATGGACGACCTACGAGAAATACAGTCTTTATGTGCCATTCGATATTACCAATCAATTAAAGCAAGGTAGCAATGCAATAGGTGTAATGCTTGGTAATGGCTTTTATTATTTGCCCAAAGGGCGATATATAAAAGGGCAAATAATGCAGCATGGCTTGCCTAAAATGATTGCTAAAATTGTACTTGAATACACTGATGGAACTATTGAAAGCATAGTAAGTGATGAAAGCTGGAAAAATAGTAAAAGCCCGATTACTTATAATACGATTTATGGTGGTGAAGACTACAATGCTACACTTGAACAAATTGGCTGGGACAAAGCTGTTTTTAATGATTCTGCGTGGCAGCCTTCAGTTGTTGTAAAAGGTTCGCCCGCTTTAGTAGCACAACAAGCCGAACCATTGAAAGTGATGCAAAATTTTCAGCCTATTGCTATATTTAGAAATGCTAAAGGCAATTGGGTGTACGATTTGGGGCAAAATGCATCTGGTATTGTGAACCTTGTTGTACAAGGGCAGAGAGGCAAACAAGTAAGGGTCTATCCTGCTGAATTAATTGATACAGATAGTTCTATCAATCAGTCTGCAACTGGTAAAGGCTATAGTTTTTCTTACACGTTAAAAGGTGCTGATGTAGAGCAATGGCAGCCACGTTTTTCTTATTATGGTTTTAGGTACGTACAGCTAGAAGGTGCCGTACCAGAAGGTAAACCTAATCCTTTAAACTTACCTGTAATAAAGACACTAGAAGGATTACATACAAGATATGCTGCTGATAAAATTGGTAGTTTCTCTTGTTCAAATCCTTTGTTTAATAAAATATACGGCTTAATAGATTGGGCTATTAAAAGTAATATGGCAAGTGTATTGACAGATTGCCCACACCGTGAAAAGCTTGGTTGGCTTGAGCAAGTGCATTTAATGATGGCTTCAAATCAATACAATTATGATTTTACTGGCTTAAATACTAAGGCTGTTGCTGATATGCAAGCAGCACAATATTCAAGTGGCTTTGTACCTACAACCGCACCTGAATATGGAAGATTTGGTGGGCCTTTAAGTATGTTTTCAGATTCACCAGAATGGGGTTCTGCGTATGTAATTATGCCTTGGTATATGTATCAATGGTATGGTGATATACAAGCGCTAGAACAACAGTACGATGGTATGAAACAGTATGCTGCTTATTTACAAAAACAAGCTAAAGCTGATAATATCATTGCTTATGGCTTAGGTGATTGGTTTGATATTGGGCCTAAACGACCAGGTGTATCTCAACTTACATCGCTTGGTGTTACAGGTACTGCTATGTGGTATTACGATGTTACTATTTTACAACAAGTAGCAAAGTTGTTACATAAAGATGCTGATGCTAGCTATTATCAAACATTAGGCGAAGCAATTAAGAAAGGGTTTAACAAAAAATACTTTCATGCTGATACTTACCAGTATGATAATGGTAGCCAAACAGCAAATGCCATGGCTTTGTATATGAACCTTGTAGAGCCTCAGAATAGAGACAAAGTATTTGCTAATATTTTAAAAGATTTAAAGGCTAATAATAATGCAATAACTGCTGGTGATATTGGCTTTAGATATTTAATGCAAACACTACAAAAAGGCAATGCTTCGCAATTGATTTTTGATATGAATAACCGAAGCGATGTACCTGGCTATGGTTATCAAATTACACAAGGTGCAACTGCTCTAACTGAGTCGTGGCAAGCATTACGCAATGTTTCTAATAACCATTTGATGCTTGGGCATTTAATGGAATGGTTTTATAGTGGGCTTGCTGGTATTAAACAGACAGATAGTTCTGTTGCTTTTAAAAATATATTGATTCATCCTGAAGTTGTAGGTGATATTAACGATGTAAAAGCTAGCTATCAATCGCCTTATGGCTTAATAAAAAGTGAGTGGCATAAAACGGCTACAACATTCAATTTACAAGTTTCAATTCCTGTAAATACTACTGCTGTAATTGATGTGTATGGTGATGCTATGTTATCAATATTTGTTAATGGAAAATCAGTAATACCAGTGCAAGGTTTGAAGTTTATTGGTAAAGTCAATGGCCGCTTACAATACCAAATTGGCTCAGGTAATTATTCGTTTACAACAATTGTTTCAAAAAAATAAAATACTATTTCGATGATAAAGAATTGGCAACAAGTAAAGCAAGTTATGGTTTCAATCGCCTTGTTATTATTGGGTTTTAATAGCATTGGGCAAAGAGTAGTTGTACCTTTTGATGCTAATTGGAAGTTTATAAAAGAAGATGTGAGTGGTGCAGAAAAAGCAGATTTTAATGATGAATCTTGGCGCACTTTAAATGTGCCGCATGATTGGGGTATTGAATATCCTTTCGCTAGAACCAATCCTTCTGGCCGTGGTGGCGGCTATGCTGTTACAGGTATTGGTTGGTACAGAAAATCATTTACTATAGCTAATGCAGATGCTAAAAAGCGCTTCTTTATTGAGTTTGATGGTGTAATGATGAATAGTGATGTATGGATAAATGGTAATCACTTGGGTAAAAGACCTTATGGATATATCAGTTTTCAATATGAGCTTACTAAGTATTTAAATGTTGGTGCGGGTAACAAAAATGTGATTGTTGTAAAAGCAGATAATTCACTACAACCGGCCTCTCGCTGGTACACAGGTTCTGGTATTTATAGGCATGTACGTTTAATTACAACCGATAATGTGCATGTAGATAAATGGGGTGTTTTTGTATCTACACCTGAAGTAACTGAAGCTAAAGCCACAGTGCATACTCAAACTGCTGTTGTTAATCAATCTAACAGCAAAGCAGATGTTGTGTTACAAACAGATATTGTAGCGCCTGACGGTAAAATAGTTAAGTCAATCGAAACAAAACAAACTATTGCAGCTGGTAAGTTAGTTGAAATTAGCCAAGACATTATTGTTGATCAACCACAACTATGGACGCTTGAAAAAACCTATTTGTATAAAGCGGTTACTAAGGTAAAGGCTGGTAAAACTGTATTGGATAACTACACGACAACATTTGGTATTCGTGCAATAAAATTTGATGCAGAAACAGGCTTTTCATTAAATGGTAAGAACATAAAAATTAAAGGTGTGTGCTTACATCATGATGCTGGTGCTGTTGGTGCGGCTGTACCATTGCGTGTTTGGGAAAGACGTTTAGAATTACTAAAAGCAGTTGGTGCTAATGGTATTCGTACCTCGCATAATCCTGTATCTCCAGAGTTTTTAGACTTATGCGATCGAATGGGCTTCTTAGTAATGAACGAAACATTTGACACTTGGAATGCCAAGAAAAGCAGTGCGAATTATGGCTACAATATGTATTTTACCGATTGGTGGGAAAAAGATACGCATGACCAAGTAGTACGTGATAGAAACCATCCATCTGTAGTGATTTACAGCATTGGTAATGAAATTCATGACAATCTTAACGATTCTACAGGCTTTAGAAAGTATAAAATGCAGCAGGATTTAGTGCATAGCTTAGATCCAACTCGTCCGGTAACAATGGCCTTGTTTCGCCCTGCTTTATCTAAAGTTTATGAAAATGGTTTTGCAGACTTAATGGATGTTGTTGGCCAGAATTATCGTGAAAATGAATTGATAGCTGCACATGATAAAAACCCAAAGCGTAAAGTTATTGGCACAGAAAATAGATTGGAATTATCAGCTTGGTTGGCATTACGTGACAAGCCTTATATGGCTGGTCAGTTTTTATGGACAGGCATCGATTATATTGGTGAGGCAGATTGGCCAGAAGTGGTGCATGGTTCTGGTTTACTCGATAGAACCGGTATGACCAAACACATCGGTTATCAATACCAAAGTTGGTGGAGCGATAAGCCAATGGTATTTACCATGCGTAAAGAACAAAATGCTGGCGCTGGTAATTGGGTAAGTGATTGGACGCCTACAGATATTGATACCTACGATGAAGCAAAAGTGCAAGTATTTAGTAATTGTGATGAGGTTGAATTATTCTTAAATGACAAATCGGTTGGTGTAAAACCTAGACCTGATGACAATGCATCAGCAAGGGTTTGGAATTTTACGTATCACAAAGGCACATTAAAAGTTGTTGGTAAAAACAAAGGCCAAGTTGTTGCTACACAGGAATTAAAATCTGCAGGTGCACCTGCAAAAATTATATTATCTGCTGATAAAAAAGCTATCCAGAATTCTTGGGATGATGTAAGTTATATCACTGCAACTGTGGTAGACGAAAATGGTGTACCGTGTTTAGTGGCAGATAATCAGCTTACGTTTACCGTAACAGGTTCGGGCAATTTAGCAGGCACTGATAATGGTGATTTAACTTCTACTGAAATGTTTTCATCACCTAAAAGATTCGTGTATAAAGGTGTGTGTATTGCACTTGTAAAAGCAAATGCGAACAGCGGTGCTATTACCGTAAAAGCTAGCGCTGATGGGCTTAAAGAAGCATCAATTACTTTAGAAGCAACACCTGTAAAACCATAAATAAACCTGATACTATTATGCGTTTCTTAAAAGCTTTATTGGTAATATTTATAGCGATTTTTTCTGTAACAATTGTTGCCGCGCAAAAGCAACAGATTGCATCAAAACCACTGTTTGTAGATCCTGTTTATGATGGCGCAGCAGACCCTGTTGTGGTGTGGAATAAAAAAGCTAAAAAGTGGTTTATGTTCTATACCAATCGTAGGGCAAGCGCTAAAGGATTAGATGGGGTTACTTGGGTTCATGGTACACGTATTGGTATTGCGTCATCGGTTGACGGTGCCACATGGCAATATGTAGATACTGCCGATATTCAATATAGACCAGATAGTAATTACACACATTGGGCACCTGAAGTATTTGAAAACAAAGGCTTGTACCACATGTACTTAACGTATGTGCCTGGGGTATTTAAAGATTGGAATCATCCACGTGAAATCATTCATTTAACTAGTAAGGATTTGTTGCATTGGCAGTATGATAGAACATTAGAACTCGCATCACACAAAATTATTGATGCTTGTGCTTTTCCTTTACCAGATGGTGGTTGGCGTTTGTGGTATAATAATGAAAAAGATAAAAAGAGCATTTATTACGCCGATAGCAAAGACTTAGTAACATGGCAAGATAAAGGCAAAGCTGTGGGCGACAAAGGTGGTGAGGGTCCCAAAGTATTTAGATGGAAAGACCATTACTGGATGATTGTAGATAATTGGATGGGCATGAGTATTTATCAATCAGATGATTTGACGACATGGAAACGTCAAGAAAAGCGCATACTAGAATTGCCTGGTATTGGTAAAGATGACCAAGCAATTGGTGGTCATTGCGATGTATTGGTAAATGACGGTAGGGCTTATGTATTTTACTTTACGCATCCTGGTAGAATAGGCGATAAAAAAACTTGGAAGGATGGTTTTGAAACAAGAAGAAGTGTTATTCAGTTAGGCGAATTGAAGTATGAAAACGGTGAAATCTCTTGTAATAGAGATGAGGCAGTAAACATTCAATTAAAGCATTAGTCAAAACAAAAATTTGTCATGATTCTACAACTACGTTCAACCTTTAAGTATCTATTAATAAGCGTTTTATTAGGCTTTGTGATGCTGTCAACTATAAGGGCACAGCAGCAAATGGAGTATTTGAACCGTGGTGTATATGCTATTAATCAAGGTAATGGTAATGTGTTTGTAAGCTGGCGGTTATTAGGTACAGAGTCTAATGATAAAGCATTTAATCTCTACAAAACTGTAGATGGTAAAACCATTAAACTTAATAAAGATCCTTTAATAACAGCATCATGTTTTATAGACGAAAACGCTGATACCACTAAAGCCAATACCTATTTTGTAAAAGCTATTGTAAACAATAGCGAGCAAGCAACTGATGCATCATTTACATTGCCGTCTAATGCCAAGCCCTATTTAGCCATTTCTTTAAAAACACCAAATGGATATTTAGCTGGTGATGTTTCTGTTGGTGATATGGATGGTGATGGTGAATACGAGTTGGTAGTACATATGACTGGTAAAGCGCATGATAATTCACACGCAGGGTTTACTGACCCGCCAATTTTTCATTGTTATAAACTAGATGGCACTTTATTGTGGGAAATTAATTTAGGCAAAAACATTCGTGAAGGGGCGCATTATACACAGTTTATGGTGTACGATTTAGATGGTGATGGTAAAGCGGAAATAGCCATGAAAACTGCTGATGGTACAATTGATGGTAAAGGAAACATCATTGGCGATAGCACAAAAGATTTTAGAAATAAGGGCGGTTATATTCTAGCTGGTCCTGAATATTTAACTGTATTTAATGGGTTAACTGGCGAGGCAATTAACACTGTTGCATATACACCACCAAGAGACGCTACTACCGAAAATCCTACAGCAGAACAACTAAAGACTGCTTGGGGTGATGGTTATGGTAATAGATTTGATAGGTTTTTAGCTTGTGTTGCTTACCTAGATGGTGTACATCCTAGTTTGGTAATGTGTAGGGGATATTATACAAAAACTATTTTGGCAGCCTATGATTTTAAGAATAAGGCACTAACAAAGCGTTGGGTATTTGATACAAATAATGGCTATCGTTCTTTTGCTGGTCAAGGCAATCACAATTTATCTGTAGCCGATGTAGATGGTGATGGTAAAGATGAAATTGTGTATGGGCAAATGACAGTTGATGATAATGGTACAGGCTTGTACAGTACTGGTATTGGTCATGCAGATGCTTTACATGTGAGCGATTTAGATCCAGATCGTTCTGGTTTGGAAGTCTTTGGTACGCAAGAAAGGTTTGGCGATGCTGGTGCTAATTTTCGCAATGCCAAAACTGGCGAAGTGATTTGGAAGAAATCTTCAATTGCTGCTGGTGAAGATGGCGAAGGGCCTGGCAGAGCATTGGCTTTAGATATTGATCCTCGTTACAAAGGTTTTGAATGTTGGGTAGCTGGTGCTGGCATTACTGGTCTTTTTGATTGTAATGGCAATAAAATTACCGAAAAAACACCGCCTTGTAACATGGGTATTTATTGGGATGGTGATGTTTTGAGTGAAATACTTAACGGTACAACCATTAGTAAGTGGGATTATGAGACTAGCGAAACAAAAACCATTTTAAACACAAGACTATTTGATTGTGTTGCTAATAACGGCACCAAAGCTAACCCTAGTTTGAGTGCTGATTTATTTGGTGATTGGCGTGAAGAAGTGATATATAGAACAAGAGATAGCAAAGAATTGCGCATTTTTTCCACCACAATTTCTACCAACAAGCGCTTTTATACTTTAATGCACAATTCACAATATCGGTTAAGTATTGCATGGCAAAATGTTGGGTACAATCAGCCCCCACATCTTAGCTATTACATGGGTGAGGGTATGAAAGAACCGCCAATGCCTAACATCTCAACCATTAAAAAAAACTAACGCTGTATGAAAAAAACGATCGCTCTTTTAGCTGCCTATTGTTTACTATCGCAAATAGATGTTGCTGCACAAGTAACAGATGCTAATGCACCGTTGCATGCGATGAAGCCAGATTATGTAACACCTTATGGTGCACCTAAAACTGAAGATATAAAAAAGGTATTGGATGAGGTTTTTAACTATTTAGATAATACCACACCAGCTCAATTAATTAATAAGCAAACAAACCAATCTGTAGCTGTATCGGCTATTGATAGCAACACTATTTTTAAGCAAGGCGATTATAGATTAACTAGCTACGAATGGGGTGTTACCTATGCAGGTATGCTAGCAGTAACGGCTGCAACTAAAGATGAGAAATTTGCAAATTATACCAAAGCTAGGTTAGGTTTAATTGCAGATACTTATCCAACTTTTAAAGAGTTATTTGAAAAAGATGGCTCTCAAAAAAATCCACTGCGTACAGTTATTCAGCCACATGCTTTAGATGATGCAGGTGCTATTTGCGCAGCTACTATTAAAACTTTACAAAACGGTGGTCAAGCTAATTTGCGACCTGTTATAGATAACTTCATCAATTATATATCTACCAAAGAATTTCGCTTTGCCGATGGTACATTGGCAAGAAATCGGCCGTTGAAAAATACCTTGTGGTTAGATGATTTATTTATGAGTGTACCTGCTTTGGCACAAATGGGTAAGTTGACAGGTGATGTTAAATACTACGATGATGCCGCCAAACAAATTCTTCAGTTTTCTGCAAGGATGTTTAATAAAGAAAAGGGTGTGTACATGCATGGTTGGGTAAATGATATGGATGTACATCCGCAGTTTCATTGGGGGCGAGCTAATGGTTGGGCTTTTTTAGCAATGACAGAATTACTTGACGTTTTGCCCACAACACATCCAAAATACAAAGCCGTATTAGCACAGTATCAAGCGCAGGCTAAAGGCTTAATGCAATACCAGTCTGGATTTGGCTTTTGGCATCAGTTATTAGATAAGCAAGACTCTTATTTAGAAACATCGGCCACTGCTATTTATGCCTATTGCTATGCACGTGGTATCAATAAAGGTTGGTTGAAGGCAAAAGCGTTTTCGCCTACAGCCATACTAGCTTGGAATGCTGTAAGTACTAAGGTTAATGTAAAAGGTCAGGTAGAAGGCACTTGTGTAGGCACTGGCATGGCTTTTGACCCTGCATTTTATTATTACAGACCAGTAAATGTTTATGCAGCGCATAGTTATGGGCCTGTGTTATTAGCTGGTGCAGAAATAATTGCACTGTTGAATAATCACAGTTTTGGTATTAACGATAGTGCTTTGCAATTGGTTAAATAATTCACTTTATAAACCTTGAATAATAGTATGAAACATTTGAAACGTTTTCTTGTCTTGGCAGTTATCGGATTGGCATTTACAACTGTACAAGACAAGCCTATATTGTATTTAATAGGCGATAGTACGGTTCGCAATACTGGTCGTCCACAATGTGGTTGGGGCGAAATGATTGGTATGTATTTCGACAGTACTAAAATCAACATCTCTAACCAAGCAATGGCTGGTAGAAGTACAAGAACATTTATTAAAGAAGGCAGATGGGAAAAAGTAATTTCAAGCATCAAATCTGGTGACTATTTAATCATGCAGTTTGGGCATAACGAAGGCTCTAAGCCAGATACTAGTAAGGCTGGTTACAGAGGTGTATTAAAAGGTACAGGCGAAGAAACTGTTGATTTGATATGGCCTGATGGTAAGCCTGAAACAGTTCACACCTACGGTTTTTATTTAAGAAAATTTGTAAGAGAAGCTAAAGCAAAAGGTGCAATGCCTGTCATTTGTTCTATGATTCCTCGCAACGACTGGAAAGATGGGAAAGTATTACGTGCAGATGATAATTATGGTAAATGGGCTGCGCAAATAGCTAAAGAAGAAGGTGTTGGTTTTATCAATCTTAATAACATTACAGCGTTAAAATACGAAGCAATGGGTCAGGATAAAGTAAAAGCCTTTTTTCCAAATGAACACACACATACCAATGTAGAAGGTGCTACCATTAATGCTGAATCTGTAGTATATGGCTTAAAGTTGTTAACTGATTGCAAACTGAATAATTATCTTAAACTAACTAAGTAAAATTATATACTCATGAAGCGTTTTGTATCTCGTAATTATTGGTTGGTTTTGGCTGTTGTGTTGTTATCATCTTTCATCATTCAGCAGCAACAGAAGCCTACATTATTTGTCATTGGCGATAGCACTGTTAAAAATGGTAAAGGTAAAGGTGATGGTGATCTTTGGGGCTGGGCCGATTTTATAAAACCCTATTTTGATACCAATAAAATTAATATCGAAAACCACGCTATGGGCGGTACAAGTAGCCGTACGTTTCAAACGCAAGGTTTGTGGGATAAAGTATTGGCAAAAGTTAAAGCAGGTGACTATGTTATCATGCAATTTGGGCATAATGATAGCAGCCCTTTAAACGACTCTTCACGTGCAAGAGGCACCATGAAAGGTGTAGGCGAAGACAGTACTGTGATTATGAATTTATTGACCAAAAAAGAAGAAACTGTTCATACTTATGGCTGGTACATGCGCAAGTTTATTGCTGATGTAAAAGCCAAAGGCGCTACACCTATTATTTGTTCACCAATACCACGTAACGATTGGAAGAATGGAAAAGTAATTCGTAATAGTGGCAATAATTATGGTGGTTGGTGTGCAGAAATTGCCAAACAAACAGGCATTGCTTTTATAGATTTGAATACTATTACAGCCGATAAATACGACGCATTAGGCCAAGAAAAAGTTGTACCATTTTTCCCGAAAGAACATACACATACTGGTAAAGAAGGCGCTGAAATAAATGCAGCATCTGTAGTAAGTGGTTTAAAAGGTTTAAGTAATTGTTCGCTTGCAGCATTTATAAAATAAGCGTTTAACTAGTGTGAGTTTTTGTTGGTCATCTGTAGTAAAAAGCCAATCATTCGTTGCGTCGCACACTGCATCGTTTAAATAATAGCTCAACTATTTGCAATGATGAACATAATAAAAGTTGTAGCAGATATTATACTGCTTACAATAAGCTGAATAAAGTACTGAACGTTGCAGTGAGTGACACAACAACAGCTAAATAGATAAGTAAAAGCTGGTTATAAAAGAATCATAAAATATGCGTCAAACCGTTGTCATTTTTGTTTTACTTGTTGTTTTTACAATTAACGTAAAAGCGCAAGTACCTATTGGCTTTGGCTGGGCTAAAAATGCTGTGAATACGACTATTTTTCGTAAAAATTCTGTGGTGTCTCACAAAGGCTATCAGTTTGTGGCTTACTACGATAGTGTAGGCTATGTGGTAGTGGCAAAGCGTAAGCTAACGACTAATAATTGGCAGGTTCTGCGTACAAACTTTAAGGGTAATGTTAAGGATGCACATAATGTTATCAGCATGATGATTGACAGTGATGGCTTCGTGCATTTGTCTTGGGATCATCATGGTAATGTGTTGCACTACAGTAAAAGTGTACAATCGCTTGGCTTAAATTTCTCGCCTGAAATACCTATGACTGGTGTAAAAGAAGCTAAGGTAACCTACCCTGAATTTTATAGATTAGCCAACGGTGACTTGCTATTTTTTTATAGAGACGGTAGTTCTGGTAATGGCAATTTTATTATTAACAAATACAGTATAGCCACTAAAGCTTGGCAGCGCTTACAAGATGTTTTAATTAATGGTGAAGGCAAGCGTAATGCCTACTGGCAAGCTTGTGTAGATGTGAAAGGTACGATTCATGTATCGTGGGTGTGGCGTGAAAGTGCTGATGTTTCTAGTAACCATGATATGTGCTATGCAGCATCTGATGATGGTGGCGTTACATGGCGTAAAAGCAATGGTGTAGTTTACACATTACCTATTACACAAGCAACCGCAGAAGTAGTATTAGCAATACCTCAAAAAAGCGAGTTGATTAATCAAACATCTATGACGGCTGATGAAGATGGCAACCCATATATCGCAACCTACTTTAAGCCACAAGGCAGTAATGTGCCACAGTATCAGTTGATTTATTTTAATGATAAAGCTTGGCAAGTAAATCAAGTCAGTAATAGACAAACGCCTTTTAGCCTAAGTGGTGTAGGAACCAAGAAAATTCCTATTTCAAGGCCACAGATAATTGTAGGCAAAGCTAATGGAAAGCTTACTGCTATTATGTTGTATAGAGATGAAGAAAATGGTAGCGTAGCATCTGCTGCAACTTGCAAAGATTTAATAACTAACAGTTGGACAACTAAAAATATTACAACAACAGCTTTAGATAATTGGGAACCATCGTACGACACAGAGCTGTGGAAGCAATCTAAGAAGCTGCACATTTTTATTCAAAAAGCAGGGCAAGGCGATGGCGAAAAATTAGAAAACTTAGCACCACAACCTGTGTATGTACTAGAATGGAAACCTTAAAATATGTGTATGATAAAACAATACCTTTTTTTAGCATTATTGGCTTTAAGCTTTACTGCTAATGCGCAAAATTCTTTATCGTTAGCTGGTAATTGGCGCTTTGAAATAGATAGAAACGATGTAGGCGTTAAAGAAAAATGGTTTACTAAAACATTGGCTGATAATATTAAGTTGCCTGGTTCGATGCTTGACAATAATAAAGGCGATAAAGTAACCCTGCAAACAAAATGGACCGGCAGTATTTACGATAGTAGTTGGTATTTTAATCCACGCTATGCAAAGTATCGTCAGCCAGATGATTTGAAATTTCCTTTTTGGTTAACGCCTGCTAAGTATTATGTGGGTGCAGCTTGGTATCAAAAAGATCTGGTAATACCTGCATCGATACAGAAACTACTGTGTGGGTAGATGATAAGGAAGTAGGTACACAAATGACATTTGTAGTGCCGCATCAGTACGACTTATCATCTGTATTAACACCGGGTAAACACACCATTACCATTCGTATAGACAATAGAATAAAAGCTATCAATGTTGGGCCAGATAGCCATAGTTTAACAGATCACACACAAGGCAACTGGAACGGTATAGTTGGTAAAATGGAATTAAGAGCCACACCAGCTACTTACATCCATGCTGTACAAGTATATCCAAATGTTACGGATAAATCTGCCGTAGTAAAATTGGTTGTAAAAGGTAATGATGTAGCAAAAGTGATACTATCTGCTAAACGTATTAATAGTCAGCAGCAGCAAGTGATTACGCCTATTACTATCACTAATCCTACAATTCAAAATGATACGTTGGTTGCTAATTTGCCAATGGGTAAAAATGTGGCATTGTGGAGTGAATTTGATCCTGCATTGTATCAATTGACAGCTACTATAGTTTCTAAAAGTGGTTCTAAGAGCGATATCCAAACGCAGTTTGGTATGCGCAGTTTTAAAACCAAAGGCACGCAATTTACCATTAATGGACAAACCACTTTTTTACGTGGTACGGTAGAAAACTGCGTGTTTCCATTAACGGGCTATGCACCAATGGATGTTGCAAGTTGGGAAAGAGTATTTCGTATTTGCAAATCGTATGGTTTAAACCACATGCGCTTTCATTCTTTTTGCCCGCCAGAAGCAGCATTTGAAGCCGCTGATAAAGTAGGTTTTTATTTACAGCCAGAAGGGCCAAGTTGGGCAAATCATGGTTCATCGCTTGGTGATGGCAAACCGATAGATCAGTTTATTTACGATGAAACTGTAAGGATGGAACAATTGTATGGTAATCATCCATCTTATTGTATGCTTGCTTATGGTAACGAACCTCGAGGCGGTAAACAAGTTGAGTACCTTACTAATTTTATTCATTTTTGGCAAAAAAGAGATGACAGAAGATTATACACTGGTGCTTCTGTTGCTATGAGCTGGCCGCTTGTTCCAGATAATGAATACATGATAAAGTCTGGTGCAAGAAACCTTGCTTGGGATAAATTGCCTGAAAGTAAAAGCGATTATACCGCTGCCATTGAAAAGTTTACAATGCCTTATCTGGCACATGAAATGGGTCAGTGGTGTGCTTTTCCAAACTTTAAAGAAATTAAGAAATACACTGGTGTTTATAAGGCCAAAAACATGGAATTATTTCAAGAAGATTTGAAGGATAATGGTATGTTAGACCAAGGCGATAAATTTTTACAAGCTACTGGTAAGCTACAGGTGCTTTGCTATAAAAACGAAATTGAAAAATCGATGCGAACGCCTAATAACGGTGGTTTTCAGCTATTATCTTTAAACGATTATAGTGGCCAAGGTACAGCGTTAGTAGGCGTCTTAGACGCATTTTGGGATGAGAAAGGGTATATAGATGCGAAAGGCTTTTCTAAGTTTTGTAATAGCACTGTACCGCTAGCAAGGTTAGGTAAATTCGTTTATAAAAACGATGAGCAACTCAAGGCGGCAATAGAGATTTATCATTACGGTAAAGCAACTTTGCCCAACGCAATTGTTAATTGGCAAATAAAGAACAACAAAGGTGTAATTGTTACAAAAGGTACGTTTAAGCCAACCAATATTGTTACTGGAAAAAATACCTTCATCGGTAATATCGATTATGCATTGTCAGCAATTACACAAGCAACACAGCTAACACTTGAAGTGAGTATTACCAATACTACTTTCAGTAACGATTGGAATATTTGGGTATATCCATCAAAGCTGCCAACCATCAGCGATACAAGCATTTACTATACAAAAGTGTTAGATGCTAAGGCAGAAGAGGTATTAAGCAAAGGCGGCAAAGTGTTTTTAAATATAGCTGGCAAAGTAGTAAAGGGTAAAGAAGTGGTGCAACATTTTTTACCAGTATTTTGGAATACTTCTTGGTTTAAAATGCGACCACCACATACGCTTGGTATTTTGCTAGATGACAAGCATCCTGCATTCAATAATTTTCCTACAGCTAGCCATAGTGACTTACAGTGGTGGGAAATTGTAAACCGTGCACAACCAATGCATTTAGAAGATTTTCCTAAAACCTTCAGGCCGCTTATTCAGCCAA
>JAAFHG010000547.1 GCA_013297585.1 Chitinophagales bacterium | reverse complement strand
AAAGCTGCTTTAGCGGCTTTAACCAAGCACCCAAATGCAGGTGGCATTTTTGTAATGAGCCTTGGTTGCGAAAACAATCAGCAATCTGAATTTAGAGTTGCCATGGGCAATTTTGATGAAGACAGAGTTAAGTTTGTTATTTCTCAGCAAGTGTCAGACGAAATTGAATCTGGCTTTGAAATGATGAAGGAACTGGTCGAAAAAATGCGTGAAGATAAACGCGTAGAAATGCCTCTGTCTGTTTTAAAAATAGGTTTAAAATGTGGTGGTAGCGATGGCTTCAGTGGTATTACTGCTAATCCATTGCTAGGCCAATTCTCTGATTGGTTAATTGCGCAAGGCGGTACAACTATTCTTACAGAAGTACCAGAAATGTTTGGTGCAGAAACTATTTTAATGAACCGTTGTGTTACAGAAGAAGTATTTCATGATAGCGTTCATTTAATCAATGATTTTAAAGATTATTTCCGTAGAAGCGAGCAACCTATTTACGAAAATCCATCACCCGGTAATAAAGCTGGCGGTATTTCTACACTAGAAGATAAATCGCTTGGCTGTACACAAAAAGGTGGTAATAGCGAGGTGGTTGCAGTACTAGATTATACTGAACCTGTAAAAGTACATGGCTTGAATTTATTAAATTCACCAGGTAACGATCTAGTGGCATCTACAGCTTTAGGACTTTCTGGTTGTCAGTTAGTATTGTTTACAACTGGTCGTGGTACGCCATTTGGCAGTTTTGTGCCTACCATGAAAATTTCTACCAACTCTAAATTATTCAATTTTAAAACAGGCTGGATAGATTTTAACGCAGGTACATTATTAGAAGGCGAAACAAAAGAAGAAGCTTTAGACCGATTTGTCAATTTTATTGTCGAAACTTGCAACGGAAAATTATTAAAACACGAAAAAACAGGGTTTAAAGAAATCGCTATTTTTAAAACTGGTGTTACGCTTTAATAGTTTTGTTTGATAGCAAGTAACTTTAAATAAACAATTTTATGAAACCCTTTTTAGATGAGAATTTTCTTTTGAGAACGGCTACAGCGCAACGATTGTATCATGAGTATGCAAAAGAAATGCCCATAATAGATTATCACTGCCACCTGCCACAACAGCAAATTGCAGAGGATAAAAACTTTGAAAACCTTACGCAAATTTGGCTATACGGGGACCATTACAAATGGCGTGCAATGCGTACTAATGGTGTGAACGAAAGATTTTGTACTGGTGACGCTACTGACTACGAAAAGTTTGAACAGTGGGCTGCTACTGTGCCTTATACTTTACGTAACCCTTTATATCATTGGACGCATTTAGAACTTCAGCGCTACTTTGATGTTCATGAGGTTTTAAATCCAGAATCGGCAAAGCGTATTTACGACGAATGTTCATCAAAGCTGCAAACACCTGCTTATAGCGTTAAGAATATTCTACGTAAAATGAACGTGGCTACTGTATGTACTACCGACGATCCAATTGATGATTTAGCGTTTCATAAGCAACTAATAGATGATGGTTTTGAAATTCCAATTCTGCCAGCATTTCGCCCAGATAAAGCAATGGATGTTAGCGACCCAGAGAAATTTGTTGCTTATGCAAAAAAGCTTGAAGCTGCTAGTAATATCAGTATTTCAAACTTTAATACTTTCTTAGCTGCTTTACAAAATCGTCATGATTTCTTTGCGTCAATGGGTTGTAAAGTAAGCGATCATGGGTTGGAAGAAATTTATGCTGAAGATTTTACCTCTAGTGAGATTGAAGCCATTTTTGCAAAAGTATATGTAGGTAAAACCCTCAGCTTAGCCGAACAATTGAAATTTAAAAGTGCTATGCTACTGCATTTTGCAGAATGGGATTGCGAAAAAGGATGGATACAACAATTTCATCTTGGTGCTTTGCGTAACAACAATGGCAGAATGATGAATACCCTTGGCCCTGATACGGGTTGGGATTCTATAGGTGACTTTAAGCAAGGTCGTGCTTTATCTTCTTTCTTAAGCAAGCTTGACACCAATAATAAATTGGCAAAAACTATTTTATATAACTTAAACCCAGCCGATAATGAGTTGTTTGCAACCATGATTGGCAACTTTAACGATGGTAGTACACCAGGTAAAGTACAGTGGGGCAGCGGTTGGTGGTTTTTAGACCAAAAAGATGGCATGGTTAAGCAAATGAATGCTTTATCGAATATGGGCTTACTCAGCAAGTTTGTAGGTATGTTGACAGATAGTAGAAGCTTTCTGTCATTCCCTCGTCATGAGTATTTTAGAAGAATATTGTGTAACCTTTTAGGTGATGAAATTGAAAATGGCGAATTGCCAAACGACATTGCTTGGACGGGTAAAATAGTACAAGATATTTGCTACCATAACGCTAAGAATTACTTCGGTTGGTAGAATATTTTAATAGCCACAAAGGCACTACGTCACAAAGTTGCACAACGTATTTGAACGTTAATGTAATTTTTGGCGTAGTGTCTTTTTAAGGCATTGTGGTAAAAAACAGTTGGTTTTTCGGTTAAAATAATATTGATTTTTGCTTTATCAATCTGAAGAGGAAGCAGGCGCTGCTGAAGAGCAACTTGCCAGCAATACGATTGATGCAAG
>JAAFHG010000118.1 GCA_013297585.1 Chitinophagales bacterium | reverse complement strand
ATTAAAGTGCTTGGGCCAGATGTAAATGAATCGCTGAAAGGCTTTGCTGTAAATAGCCGTGGCGAAATTAGGTTTGGCTTAGGTGGCTTAAAAGGTGCAGGTGATGTAGCCGTTGATAGCATTATTGCCGAAAGAAAACAAAATGGTGCTTACCTAGATATTTTTGATTTTATCAAAAGATCAGTATCTAGAAGTGTAAACAAAAAATCACTTGAAAGCATTGTATATAGTGGTGGTTTCGATTGTTTTACGCAGTTTCACAGAGCACAGTACTTCAATATTCCAGATGGCGAGAGAATTAGTGGGTTAGAAAAAATGATTGGTTATGGTCAGGTAACACAAGAGCTAGCAACTGGTACTACCAATACTTTGTTTGGCGATTTGCCATCAGAAATGAATATTCCTACGCCAAAAATTGCACCATGTGAAGAATGGAGCTTGACGGAGAAATTGGGCTATGAGAAAGATGTAACAGGCATGTTTATGAGCGGTCATCCGCTAGACCATTTTAAATTTGAGATGAAGTATTATGGTATTATGCAGCTAAGCGATTTTAACGAAGTAAAAGAAAGTAATACTTTAATGCAAAGCAATGTGGGCAAGCCTTTTAGGATTGCAGGATTGGTTATAGATGCACAACACAGAACCACAAAAACGGGTAGAAACTTTGGTATTTTAACCATAGAAGATTTTAGTGGTAAAACCGAAATAGCTCTTTGGAGTGATGATTATATGAAGTTTCAACATTACCTAGATAAAGGTAAAAATATATTGGTAAATGGCTTTTTTAAAGCATCATGGAAAGCCGATTCGTTTGAGTTTAAAGTGGGTAGTATTACGTTGTTAGAAACAGCTAAACAAAACCTCACCAAAAGCATCGAAATTAATTTGCATCCTGCGGCTATCTCTGGTGAATTTGTTGATTTTATAAGTACCAACGTAAAAAATAATCCAGGCAAATCATCGCTGAAGTTTAATGTAATAGAACCAAGAGATAATATAAAAATAAGTATGTATACAACCGATAAAGGCTTTACCATGAATGAAGACATGGCAGAGTTTTTATTGAATAATCTGGATATTGAAATTAATGTAGGGTTGACAGCGTAAATATTGTAATTGTAAATTTGGTAAAATCATTAGTTATGACTTCTACTTTAAAACAAACACTTATTGATAAAATTCAACTAATAGAAGATGAAAGCTTGCTAACGCTCTTAAATTCAGAAGTAAATTATTTTACTCAAAAAAATATAGCTGATGTAACTAATAGTTTGTCAAAAGAAGATTTTGAGGAGCTATCTAATTTGATGAAAGAACCCTTTGGTGAAGACACCGTGTCTTTAGATGAATACAAAAAGGAAACAGCAAGATGGCGTACCAAATAATTTTAAAACGACGCTTTATAAACAAGCTTAAGAAAACACTACGGTACGTTGAAGAAAAATGTGGTAAGCAAGTGGCAGATCAATTGATAGCTCAATTAGACGTACGTTTAGATACTTTAGCAAATCAACCTTTAATAGGCATTTCTTCAGAAAAAATAGAAGGTGCAAAATCGTTTTTACTCACCAAACATAATAGAGTTTATTATCGTATAGAAGGAAAGTGAATTGAAATAGTGAACCTTTACGACACAAGAATACATCCAAAGAAAAATCCCTATAAGTAAGCTGCCTGGTCACTAATCCCAAATTTTTATTAAAAAAAGGTAACGCTAAGTTTACAAACAGCCTTTTCAGCATATTTGCAGATACAACTATTAAACATGAGGTACTTATTATTAATTACGGTTGGTTTTGGATTATCAGTTGCATCTGCGCAAAGCAGTTTACGCCAGTTAAATAAAGATTCGCTAAAGACTTGGTATTTAAAAGATAAAGCAACCGATGGTGTGGCTGGTATAAGTTTGAATAAAGCATATCAGTTACTGAAAAATAAAAAAAGTACGCCCATAATTGTCGCAGTGATAGATTCGGGTGTTGATACCACACATGAAGATTTGAAATCTGTGCTTTGGCATAACTTAAAAGAAATTCCTAACAATGGTATTGATGATGATGGCAATGGTTATGTAGATGATTACTATGGCTGGAACTTTTTGGGTGGTAAAGATGGTAGAAATGTAGAAAAAGCATCATCGGAAAAAGCGAGGGTTTATCATGGGTATAAAGTATTATACGAGGGTAAAATAATTGATGAAAATAGTTTGTCATCCGAAGAAAAATATCGCTACAAAATGTGGCAACAAGCGGCAGCCGAAATAGAACCTTCGCCAGACAATGTAGCCCAATTGCCAATGATGCAAAGAATAAGAGGCAGTTTAATAGCCATGGATTCAATCATTAAAAAAGAATCTAAACAACAAGAATATACATCAGAAGAACTTGAGAAATTTGAATTGCAAACAAGCGAAGGCAAAATGGCAAAGACCAAATTCTTGAATCTAATGAAAATGGTAGGTTTAGGTAGTGAGGCAAAAAATACATTGGTGGTGCAAATGATTAAAGACGAAGTAGCAAGAATGGAAGACGAAATGGCTGCAAAAGAGAAAGTGCCAACGGATATACGTGCTGAAATTATAAAAGACAATCCCGCAGATATTGACGATAAGTTTTATGGAAATAAAGATGTGATGGGTACAGGTAGTATGCACGGTACGCATGTTAGTGGCATTATTGGCGCAAGCCGTAATAATGGTGTAGGTATGGATGGGATAGCAGATAACGTAAAAGTGATGATGGTAAGAGCGGTGCCCGATGGTGATGAATACGATAAAGACATTGCTTTGGCCATTCGTTATGCGGTAGATAATGGTGCAAAAGTGATTAATATGAGTTTTGGCAAAAGTTTTTCACCTGATAAAAAATGGGTAGATGAAGCCATTAAATATGCTGCTACAAAAGATGTTTTAATTGTACACGCTGCAGGTAACGACTCTAAAAATATTGATAGCACCAACAATTATCCTTCTACAACTTTTTTAGATGGTACGGTAGCTAAAAATGTGATTACTGTAGGTGCTAGTAGCGATCCTTCATTTGCGAATAGTTATACTGCATTTTTTAGTAATTATGGCAAAAATGGGGTAGATGTTTTTGCACCTGGTAGCCAAATTTACAGCACTTTACCAGGCGGTAATAGCTATGGTTTTGAAGATGGTACAAGTATGGCAAGCCCTGTTGTTGCTGGTTTAGCTGGCTTAATTCGTTCTTATTTTCCTAAATTGACTGCTGACCAAGTAAAACAGGCCATCAGTGCAAGTGCTACAAGTTTAGGTACAGGCGTTACTACGTTAAAGCCTAATAAAGAAGGTGTAAAACAAGAAGTGCCATTGGGCAGCCTTTGCAAAACTGGCGGGTTGTTAAATGCTTATGGTGCTGTAGAAGTTGCGGATAAATTAAGTGCTCAAGTGGTGAAAAAGCTAGATGATACTTTGCCAAAATCTTCTTTTAAAAATAAAACGGTTAACTAATGGCTCGTCCTCAAATTGGTGATTTTAGCGATTATGCGCAAGGTTATGTAAATGCTGCGCAGGGCAATTCAATTGAAGAATTGATTACCAATCATTCAGCAGATTTTTTAAGTTTCTTGAATGCGATACCTGATGTAAAAGCTGACTTTGCTTATGCAGAAGGCAAATGGACGGTAAAGCAATTATTGCAACATATGATTGATACTGAACGCATTTTTACATTTAGAGCCTTAACATTTGCAAGAAAAGATACGGTTGCTTTATCTGGCTTTGACGAGAATAATTATGCAGAAGCAGCACCTGCAAGCCATAGAAGTTTTGCAGATTTAAAACTTGAATTTAGTTTACTAAGACAATCTACTGATTTGTTTTTAACCTCATTAACAGCAGCAGATTTACAGCAAGGAGGTAAAGCGAGTGACAACCGTGTTACGGTAAATGCATTGGCTTACATCTTATTTGGTCACAATGAGCATCATAAGAAAATTTTGATTGAGAGATACTTGTAATAAAAAAGCACATAGATTTTTAATTCCTATGTGCTTTTTTATGTAGTTTTTATCTTTATAGTTTAGTCATTTTTAATGTCTTTAGCTTTTAGCATCCCCATAACTTGTTTCATAGTTTTATCCATTCCATCAACGCTACCATCTAAGAATATCACGTTGCCTTTACCGTACTCCGCAAAGTTTTTAATGGCTTCTGTCCACATACTAAACAAAATTACGTTCGTATCAAGGTTTGCTTGCTTCATTTGTTCAGCCGCTTGACTCATACCACGTGCAACTTCTTCTCTAAACAAAGCCACACCTTGGCCACGTAGGCGAGCCGCTTCTTTTTCAGCCTCAGCCGAAATTTTTATAAAATTACCTTCAGCCTCAGCCGCTTTGGTTTTAGTAATTAGCAATGCCTGACCTTCATTTTCAGCAGCAGCTTTTAAGTTATTACTCGCTACTACTTTGCTCATGCTTTCCATTACAGCCTTGTCAAAAGTGATATCATTAATCTGTAAATCCTGCAAATGATAGCCCCATTCTTCTAGCGAATGGTCAATTTGTTCTTTTACATATTCTACAATTTCGCTTCTAGCCGTTAAAATTTCAGCTTGCCTTTTTGTAGCAACAAATGCACGAATAGAACCTTCAACCGTACGAATTAGTGCCTGCATTAAATCTTTGTCGCTAATAAATTTAAAGGCTACTTTTTTAATGGTTTCCTCACTTTCATTTTGTACAGAATACAACAACATGCTTTTAAAATACACATTCGCTTGATCAATAGTAACTGCTTGAAATTCAAGCTCTACTGACCTGTTTTGTACACTAATGCGTTTGTAAATTTGCTCAATTAAAGGAATTTTAAAGCGTAAACCAGGCGTAAGAATACGTTGATATTTACCAAACATAGTAATTACAGAAATGGTGCCTTGATTTACAGTAACTAGGCCGCTGAAAGCGATGGCAATAAGTGCAACTACCCACCAAAGACTTAATAAATTCGACATGGCTGATTATTTTGAGGTGTAAAGTAGCAAATTAAATATTGACATAAATGTTTTATAAGAAAAAAATAATAGTTTTATTGTTGAATGATATTAACAAGGCAGAAAATACCCTCGTTTTAATAATAATTACATGATTAGTAACGATAAAACTAAGATTACATACTACTTTTTTGGCACTTTCATACCTAGGCTTATCTCCTTTACGTTCTTACCTATCCTGTCTTTCTTTTTATCTAAAAACGAACTAGGTGAGTATGATCTTTTTCTAAGTAGTTTAAGTTTATTGATACCTATTATTACATTACAAATAGAAGAAGCTTATTATCGTTGGCACTTTGAGAACCCCCAAAATCTAATAAAAACAGTTATTTATTTTAGTTTTTTCTCTCACTTGCTGTTTTTAGTAATTGCTATAACAATGTTTTATTATAAAATATTACATTTAAATATTATATTTTTATTTGCTTTATTTTCATCTTCTTTCCCATTGTTATTTCAGTTTATTGCCAGAAGTCTAAACAAAATGGCTGTGTATACAATGTCAGCATTTGCAAATAGCTTTGGAATTTTAATAGTTACTTTTTTGCTCTTTTTTTTTAAAAATATCACCTTAAATAGTATTGCTGTAGCATATATCATTTCCAACTTAGTAACTTTTGTTATTCTTATCTACAAATTGCAATTGTATAAAATAATATTTATTGGATCTTTTGATTACAATCTTATAAAAAAATTACTTAAATTTTCTATACCGCTTATTCCAAATACTATCAGTTGGTGGATGGTAAATCTTGCTAATAGATATATAATTACCATAAACCTTGGTGTTAGCTATAATGCAAGCTATGCGGTTGCAGCACGCATACCATCTTTATTAATATTACTAAATTCAATTTTTTTATTGTTTATTCAGGACATTGTGTTTAAAACAGCGACAAAACTTAAAAACAAATCTGAGTTTAATACCATTTTTAGAAATTATTTTCAAATGCAACTCACAATTGCTATAGTAATAGTTAGTTTTAGCAAGCTGATGGTTAATCTATTGTTTTCGAATATATATTCAAGCGCATATAAACTAGTTCCACTAATAGTAATTGGAATCATACTAACAAATTTGTGTGCATTTTTTGCAGTATTTTTTCTAGCCGAAAAGAAAACCCCAATCATTCTTATTAGTACCATTTTAGGTGCTATTTTAAACCTTTTTTTTACGCAATACACCATCGCAACTATTGGTTTATACGCACCTGCTTTAGGTACAGCTATTGGTTTTTTACTAATTTGTGGCATTAGAATACATTATTTAAAAAAATATCAGAAAATAAACCTCCATCCGAAACCATTTATTGGTTTAGTTTGTCTTTTCGTCGTGTTTTCGCTGTCACTTTTTGCGGATAATATTTTTGTTGAGATATTATTTATGATTGTGAGTTTTTTATTGTTTTATTTTATAAATAAAAATTTACTTCAACAATTTGCTAAGCAATTATTGAACGTTAGGTTTAAATAGCTGTGAACAGAAAAATCACAACTCTAGCACAACTTGGTTAAGTGGATTTGAGAATGTATCATTGTTAATTAATTGAGGACTTGCATGTTTTGTGTAGCTATTAGTATATTATTACCTGTTTATAATTCAGAAAAGTACATTAAAGATTGCTTAAATAGCATCTTTAATCAAACTTTTACTAACTGGGAATTAATAATTATTGACGACGGATCTAATGATACATCTATAGATATTATTAAGTCTTTATTGCCGCTTTTTAAGAATAATGTTGTTCTGTTACAATTATCACATCACGGCTTACCATATTGTCTTAATTACGGTGTTACTTACGCAAAAGGTGAATATGTTGCTAGGATTGATGCTGATGATATCATGTTGCCTACAAGATTAGCGAAGCAAATTGATTTTCTAAGTTCAAATCCTCAAATAGGTATACTTGGTACAAACGCATACGAAATAAACGAAAATGGTGAACCATTTTCAATACTCACTAAGCCGCAATTTGATGCAGCAATAAAGCAAGCTTTCAAAAATGACTGTCCTATAATACATCCTTCTGTGATGATAAAGAAAGCTTTATTAATAGAATATCCATATAACGAAAACTACCCATCACCTGAAGATTTCGAATTATGGATTAGATTAATGAGAGTTACGAACTTTGAAAACTTACAAGAACCGTTAATTGAAAAAAGAAAGCATTTTGCCCAAGCTACTTATTTTAACAATAAGCTCTTTATTTGGCGGAGTGTTAAACTATCTGTTATTTATAATATTAAGAATAAAAATTTAGTAAATGCCCTAGGTTCAATTAGGCCTTTGTTATTTTTATTGTTGCCAAATAATCTTGTTATTTGGGTAAAGGCAAAAAAGCAACATAAGCAACTTTTAAAATTTAAGCAATCAAACTCAATCTAATACACTGTCTTTCTCTTTCCGCTCTCAAAATCCTTAAAAATAAACGCACCCAGTTTATCTAAGCTGGCAAAAAAGGCTTTGCCATTATTCATTTCAGTAAACTCTTGCACAAAGCTTTGTAGGTAAGGGTCGCTGGCTATCATAAAGGTTGTTATAGGTATTTTGAGTTTTTTACATTGTGCTGCTAGGTTAATGCAACGGTTCACCACCTTTCTATCTAGCCCAAAACTATTTTTATAATATTTACCACCAATCTTTAAGCAAGTAGGTTTGCCATCGGTAATCATAAATATCTGCTTGTTAGGGTTCTTTCTTCTGCGCAGCAAATCCATGGCTAGCTCAAGCCCTGCAACTGTATTGGTATGGTACGGCCCCACTTGCAAGTAAGGCAAATCCTTTATTTCAATCGTCCACGCATCATTGCCAAATACCACTATATCAATCGTATCTTTTGGATATTTGGTTTGTATCAGTTCACTCAAAGCCATCGCTACTTTTTTAGCAGGCGTAATTCTGTCTTCGCCATACAAAATCATCGAGTGCGAAATATCAATCATCAACACCGTAGAAGTCTGCGTTTTAAAATCTGTCTCACGTATTTGCAAGTCGTCTTCTTGCATTCTAAAACTCTCAACACCATGATTTATTTGCGCATTTCTAATGCTCTCAGTAAAGTCAATTTGCTCTAAAGTATCACCAAATTGAAACGGTCGCGTTTCAGGGTTTATCTCATCACCTTGACCCGGTTTAAATGTTTGATGATTACCACTTTTGCTCTTTTTCAGCTTACCAAAAATCTCTTCAAGGCTACGTTTTCTTATACTTTGCTCACTTTTGGCGGTAATTTTCATGCTGCCGTCAGCAGGGTTTTCTTGCAAGTAGCCATTCGCTTTCAGGTCTTCAATAAAATCGCCCATACCATATTCGCTCGTAGTAAATTGGTATTTTTTGTCCAATTCATTCATCCAACTCAAAGCCTCGCTTGCATCACCATTTGTGTAAGTAAGCAATTGAGTAAATAAATCCAACATTTGTTCAAACTTAGTTTGTCCATTCTCCTTTGGATTAAATTTTATAAATCTGTTACCTATCATAATTCTTTTATTTCTTTTTAAAACCAGCATTTGTAACGCTTTTCATCTTCTGATGCAAGTTTATGCTGAGCTTGCGAGGTACCTACTTGTACGTTCTTATCGCTCTGCAACTATAGCGTTACTCACTAGCTGCTACGTATTATACAATCATCAGTGCAATATCTACAAACACTTACCAAAACATAAAGTTGCCTATTTATGTACTTAAAAAACACAGTACGTATTTCGACAAGCGTAAAATGTTATTTTCTCAATAGTCTGTACCATTGTTCAACCATTAATTTCAAATAATCAGTTAATTATCAACATTAAAACGCTATCAATCTGTATTAAAATTCAAGTGAAAATCTTGGATAAAATTGTATTGGTACAACGCATATATTTGCACCTCAAATTTTTGTATGGCACAAACTAAATTTTCTAAAGAAACTTACCTGTATTGGTACGAGGTAATGCAGTTAATACGTCAGTTTGAATTAAAGGCTGAGGAAATGTATAAGATGGCTGGTAAAATTCGTGGTTTCTTCCACGCTTATATAGGCCAAGAAGCTTTAGCAGCGGGTTGTATGACGGCTACACAACATTCAGATCCTTTTATTACTGCTTATCGTGACCACGGTTTAGGCCTAGCAAAAGGTATGACAGCCAATGAGTGTATGGCTGAATTGTATGGTAAAGCTACTGGTTGCTCTAAGGGTAAAGGTGGTAGTATGCACTTCTTTAGTAAAGACAATTATTTTTTTGGTGGTCATGGGCTTGTTGGAGCGCAAATAGGTACAGGTGCAGGTTTAGCATTTGCTGAAAAATATAAAGGAACAGATAATGTATGTCTTTGTTTTTTTGGTGATGGTGCATCAAGACAAGGTATGTTACACGAAACGTTTAACATGGCTATGACTTGGAAATTACCAGTGGTATTCATTTGCGAAAATAACCAATACGCAATGGGTACTTCTGTAGAAC
>JAAFHG010000357.1 GCA_013297585.1 Chitinophagales bacterium | reverse complement strand
TGGTAGCTAAAGAAGACAACGTTTTCCCAATGGTACCACAAGGTAGAGGCGTTTCGGAAATTGTATTAACAAGAGATCAAGTGTAGGTTGCCCCCAGCCCCTAAAGGGGAGCAAGAAAAAAACAAATAATAAATCAAGTAACATGTCAGAACTAAAAAATACAAGTGGCTCTACTAGCACCCCTTTAGGGGCTGGGGGCGGTAAACAAGAATTCACAATTACGGTATACACAGAAAACCAAGTAGGTTTATTAAACCGTATTGCTATTATTTTCTCTCGTAGAAAAATTAATATCGAAAGTTTAAATACATCACCTTCTGAGGCAGAAGGCATTCACCGCTTTACCATTGTGATTAATGAATATGAAGATGTGGTTCGCAAATTGTGCCGCCAAATTGAGAAACAAGTGGAGGTTTTAAAAGCTTATTTTAATACCAATGAAGAAATTATTTGGCAAGAAATGGCATTGTATAAAGTGCCTACAGACATTATTACCGAGAAAGTAAAAGTAGAACGTTTATTGCGTGAGTTTGGTGCAAGAGCGGTAGTGATTCGTAAGGATTATACCATTTTTGAAACCACTGGCCATCGTGAAGAAACAGAAGGTTTAATTGCAGCATTAGCGCCTTATGGTTTAATTGAATTTGTACGTAGCGCAAGAGTTGCTATCATTAAAGCAAGCAATGGCTTTCATGAAAAATTGAAAGAATTTGAAACCTACCAACCTGCTGAAGAATTGACCGAAAATGAATACTTAAACCAAGGTGAAGAAGTGTTTACGATGTAATGTCTGAACCTGAATTTGGGATGATTGAGCGGATTAAAAGGATAAAAATCGAATACTTCTATTATGAATGCTAATATAAAAAGGATTACTGTCACTGTTGTACTGATTTTTTTAATTAGTTGTAGCAGCAATGTCGAAAAAGATGGGACAAAATCGAAGACAACTACTACAAATGATGACTCTATCTATAAAGATTGGCAAACTGGAATTGGCGAAAATGTGAAATTTAAATTTCCAAAAAATTGGCGACTTAGTATTCAAAATAAAGCCAAAGGAATAACACGTTTTGGACTTACTGATGATACTGACACATCAAATGATGTTTTCTTCCCAGTAGAAATCTGGGAATTTTCATCAAGCATGGGTTCTTACAAAGATTTTTCAACGTTTGTCCCAAATGATTATTTTAAAAGATCCTCAGATGGTGAGTATGCCAATTTGTTATCTAGCGATACAACTAAATTCAAAAACTTAGAAGCAATTACTTTCAACTATTTGAAAGATAAACATCCAGTTCAAATCACTACTGTAAATGGCATAAATAAATATTATTTGTTAATAAATTATATACATGAATCTACAATAAAACAAGCTACAAATATTTTTAATTCTGTTTCAATTAAGTCGAATTGATGAATAAAGTATCAAAGCGTACAAGTGTGCGACGCAACGATGCTAAAAAGTAGCACTAAAGCTGGTCAAATAAATATTTTAAATAACAATTAAAAAGCGCCCCATAGCTCCCTTTAGGGTTGGGGTAAAACGATGGCAAATTATTTTAACACATTGTCACTAAGAGAGAAACTAAACCAATTAGGTGTTTGCGAATTTATGGATAACAGCCATTTTGCTGATGGCGTAAACGCATTGAAAGGTAAAAAATTAGTGATTGTGGGCTGTGGTGCTCAGGGCTTAAACCAAGGTTTAAACTTGCGTGATTCTGGCTTAGATGTAACTTACACATTGCGTAAAGAGGCGATTGAACAAAAACGTCAATCGTGGAAAAGCGCTACTGAAAATGGTTTTACAGTAGGTAGCTACGAAGAACTAATTCCTTCGGCTGACTTGGTGATAAACTTGACACCAGATAAGCAACATACGGCTGTGGTAAGCGCTATTATGCCTTTAATGAAACAAGGTGCTACGCTTTCTTACTCGCATGGTTTTAACATTGTAGAAGAAGGTATGCAGATTCGTAAAGACCTTACGGTGATTATGGTGGCTCCAAAATGCCCTGGTAGTGAGGTTAGAGCTGAATATGTACGTGGTTTTGGTGTACCTACGCTTATTGCGGTTCACCCAGAAAATGACCCAGAAGGTAAAGGTTGGGAACAAGCAAAAGCTTACGCTGCTGGTACCGGCGGTCATAGAGCTGGTGTATTAAAATCGAGCTTTGTTGCTGAGGTAAAAAGCGATTTAATGGGTGAGCAAACCATTTTGTGTGGTTTGTTACAAACTGGTTCTATCCTTTCTTTCGATAAAATGATTGCAAAAGGAATTGATGCTGGTTATGCTTCTAAATTAATTCAATACGGTTGGGAAGTAATTACCGAAGCGTTGAAACAAGGTGGTATTACTGCGATGATGGACAGATTGAGCAACCCTGCTAAAATCAAAGCATTTGAACTAAGCGAAGAGTTGAAAGATATTATGCGTCCATTGTTTCAAAAACACCAAGACGATATTATGAGTGGTCATTTCTCGAAAACGATGATGGAAGATTGGGCAAATGATGACAAAAATTTATTGACTTGGAGAGCTGCAACAGGCGAAACTGCCTTTGAAAAAACACCTGCTGGCGATGTAAAAATTAGCGAACAGGAATTTTTCGATAATGGCTTGTTGATGGTAGCTTTTGTGCGTTCAGGTGTTGAATTGGCTTTTGAAACCATGGTACAAAGTGGTATTAAAGCCGAAAGTGCGTACTACGAATCATTGCACGAAACACCATTGATTGCTAACACGATTGCACGTAAAAAATTGTTCGAAATGAACCGTGTAATTTCTGATACAGCAGAATATGGTTGTTACTTATTTGACCACGCTTGTAAGCCATTGTTAACCGATTTCATGACCAAAATTGATACTGATGTTATAGGTAAAAACTACAACGATGGTAAAGACAATGGTGTAGACAATAAAGAAATTATTGCGGTAAACAAAGCCATTCGTGCGCATCAAATTGAATCTGTTGGTGATGTATTACGTGGCGCAATGACAGCAATGAAAGCGATTAAAACGGTGTAGCCCCTAGCCCCTAAAGGGGAATAAAATTGGGTAGAAATAATAACTTGGGTTCTCTTAGCCCCCCTTTAGGGGCTGGGGGCTTGAGTAAATTTTTAAACAATCTCAACTGGTTCTTTCATAGCCATAAAGTAGCCCGCAACAGGAATAAAAGCAACCATTAGCAATTTCAAAAAGCTGTATTCTGGTGCAAGACCACAAGCAGCTTTTACAGCATAGCGAGTGGTAAAATAAAATTGAATGAGAATCAAGTAATACCAATAAGGAATTGTATTTAGTTCCATAGCAGATAATTGTTACTCGAATATATAAAATTATTCCATTGCAATTGTCTTTTAAAAAGATATTGATTAGAATAAACAATGCGATGAAGTGAATAAGAAAAGACAATTTCTTAGCAAAAAGACAAAAAAAAGACCCTATTTGGTTACCCTATCTAACAAAATAGGTAAAAACTTTGAAACAATCTAGTGAATAAACCATTTTATTGAATTATCTTTGATGGCAACGATAGCTTGCTGACCAAACGATATTAATTGCTTACTTTTTAATTTGAACTCGATGGCAAGTACAACAGGTTTATACGACCCGGCTTTTGAACACGATGCGTGTGGTATTGGTTTTGTTGCAAACATTAAAGGCAACAAATCGCATCAAATAATTTCTGATGCGCTCACCATTTTGGAAAACATGGAACACCGTGGCGCTTGTGGTTGCGAAAGCAATACTGGTGACGGTGCAGGTATCATGATTCAAACAACGCATGAGTTTTTCTTTGATGAATTAGTGAAAACAGGTGTGCATTTGCCAGCTTATGGTAAGTATGGTGTGGGCGTTTTGTTTTTTCCTAAGGATATGCGTTTAAGAGAAGAATGCCGTGATATTTTTAACCGTGCTGCTGAGAAATTAGGCTTCGAAATCTTAGCTTATAGAAAAATACCAATTAATACGTTCGACATTGGTCCTACTGCCCTATCAGTGGAGCCAGAAATGGAACAAGTGTTTATTGCTTGCCCAGATCATATACGTGATGTAGAAACATTTGAAAGAAAATTATATGTGTTACGTAACTATGCTAGCCACACTATTAATAAT
>JAAFHG010000182.1 GCA_013297585.1 Chitinophagales bacterium | reverse complement strand
TGTACTATATAGCTACCGCTTTGTAAGCCATGTGTATCTAAAGTTGCTGTTACATTAGCACCAGTAGAAACAGGCATTACAGTTTGTACTTGTAATATTCTACCTGCCAAATCCATAATCTTAACAGTAGTTGCTGTTGCAGAGGCAGCTCTAAAGCTTACTTGTATGGCATTCATTACGGGGTTAGGGTATACACTTATACTTGCAATTGCATATTGTGTATAAGTTTGTATAGCCGTGTCTTTACAAGTACCCCAACCACTCACTATTAACTTAATAGTGTACGGTGTTGCTGGCGCTGGTGAATAGTTGGTGGTTGGGTTTACCAAAGTTGATGATTGACCATTACCCAAATCCCATAAGTAACTCATAGTACCTAAAGCTACTGTACTTGAGCTGATAAGCGTTGTGCTTGAACCGCTACCTGTATTGGTTAAAATACTGAATGAAGCGTTTGGTTTAGCACCTACATATATCTGCTGCGCATTTGCATGACTTACGCAACCATTTGCATCTGTTACTTTTAAGGTTACATCATGTTCACCATGGCTTGCATAAGTTTTTGTTACGTGCTGTGTAGAGGCATAAGTACCATCGTTTAAATCCCATAGGTAAGTATATGGTGCAGTACCGCCTGTTGTTGTATTGCTAAATACAAAGCTATTATCGGTAACACACTGTCTTACATTGTTAATACTAAAGCTAGCATTTAAATTACATGCTGGTGTTGGTGGAATGGCTGGCGTTACAGTTACAGTTGTTGTAACACTTGCAGTACCACAAGCATTAGTAACCGTATAAGTAATAGTAGCCGTACCTGCAGATACGCCATTTACAATACCACTATTAGATACTGTGGCTACTGCTGTGTTAGAACTTGACCATACACCACCTGATGTTGTGCTTGATAATGACGTACTAGCACCTGCTTGAACAGATGTAGTACCATTAATTGCTGCTGGTGGTGTAGGTGCTGTAGTTACTGACAATATTAAGGTAGCAGCACTATCACAACCTGCCGCATTGGTTAAATGCGCTGTATATGTACCTGCTGCACTGTAGCTATTGCTGTTCCAGCTATATGGTAAGCCTGTAGCACAGATGCTAACACTTGTATTAGAGGAAGTACTTGATTTAACAGTTAGTACTAATGTAGCAGCACTATCACAACCTGCCGCATTGGTTAAATGCGCTGTATATGTACCTGCGGTAGTATAAGCTGTACCGTTAAATGTATAAGTATTACCTGAACAAATACTTGCATTGTTAGTAGATGATGTAGGCACACAATTCGTATTAACTGTTACTAGTAAAGTACTAGTTGCAGAACCACAACCATTGGTTACTGTATAAGTTATAGTTGCAGTTCCTGCAGCTATACCTGTAACTACACCTCCTGCATTTACTGTTGCAATAGCAGTATTAGAGCTTGACCAAACACCACCTGAAGTTGCATTTGCTAACGTTGTAGTTGCTCCTATACTTATAGATGGTGTACCACTTATTGCTGCTGGCTGGGCAGGTACAGTATTTACCGTTACAGTTTTAGTAACTGTGTTTGTACCACAACTATTTGTAGCAGTTAAGCTTACAGAATATGTTGAAGCAGATGCGTAGCTATGTGTAGCATTAGTTGTAGCAACTGTTGCACTGCCGTCACCAAAGTTCCATGTGTAAGTAGGTGTTGTACCTGTTGATGTATTGGTAAATGTAAACGCATTACCACTTAAGCATTGTGCCGCATTGTTAATTGTAAAATTAGCAACTGGGGCGGTACATGCTGGACCACCTGAACCACAAGCTGTAACACAAGGCGTAAAGTTGTGATAATGGTTTTCACCACCTGTTTGTACTAATGACAAACCTATTACCTGACCATCAATATTAGAACTACCAGATTTATTAATATCAGCATTTGGTGCAAATACAGTACCCTTAACTGTATTACCTGTAATAGTAAGGTTTGTTGTATTGTAGAAGTTGTAGATGATGTAATCACCTTCGCTATCACCTACACCTGCTTGATTCCAAACGTTCCAAGTAAAGCTACCAGGTGCGTTTACGTTAACTACTAAAGGACGTGTTGCATCTGGTTTGTTATTAAATGTAATACCATTGTTTACACTGTTTAATTCTGCACCAGTAACGTTTAATACGTTGGTACCAGCATTCATAGTAATTTTTACTTGACCACCTGTTAATACACTTGGTATAGTTGTACCAGTTACATTACCGTTAGGGTTAGTTAAGCCAGCATTAGAAGCACAAGCAGCTAAACTTGTTGCTGTTGCTTGCATGGTAGCAAATGCGGCATTAAAATCTATTAAGCCAGACTCAAATACAGGATTAGTTGTAGGATTTACACCTAAAGTTGTTTGATTAGCATTCAATTGAATACGTGGGCTTGCATTGTAAGCACCTGGCGTAATTTGAATGTTTTGGATATTTGGTATTACTTGATTATCGGTATACCATGTGGCAGAACCTGTTGCATCACCAACTTTAGCATAGCTGTTACTATTAACTTGTAACATGCCAGATGTGTAATTTACTTTACCGCCTACTAATAAACCAATAGGTACGTTTTGTACTTTAAACGGATTAGCACTATTGGTAAATGCATCGGCATAAATACCTATTTGGTAATTTCCATTAACAGTTAAATCACCTCCCATTGCAACGCCTCCCTCTGTCTCATTGGTTGATAAAGAAGCACTGTTTTTAACAAAAACATTAAAGTTTTGTGCTGGCGAAGTTGGATTACTTTGAGCTGAAACGTGATAGCTAGCTATGGAAGTAAGCAGAATAAATAGAAAAAGAAAAACTTTTTTCATGTCCGTTTTTTAAGGTGGGAATATTTAATTCAAAGAAAGTCAAGATTGATACCAGTAAATTAAACGTAAAGTGTAAACTGATAACCATAGTGAAATATAAACAGAAAAACTACGATATATCCAGTTTTGAGAACGCTTTCCAATAAATGGAAAGTATTCAAAATTATCTTTACTTAATATATAGTAAATGGACTTAATTACCGTATAGTGTATCGGGCACAAAACGCAGGTGCAATAATAAAAGACCAGTAACTCTAGGAAAATGGGTCACGCATAGTGACGAGGGGAATAGCATTTTCTTCATAATATTTATGTTTTTTCTAAGGATTTCGGGTAAAAAATTTAAAAGTGAGATTAATCACTGATGTTGCAATAACCTGTGCAAGATTTACAATAAAATCTAAATTCTTTAAGATTTTCAACGAAATATTCACTACAACGATTTCGTAAAATGCTTAAAAAACTTTCGGGTACAACAAAATCAATGAATTGAACAAATAATTTCAATAAAATTATTTATACATGAAATCGTAATCGAATATAAAAATATTAACGAAAGAGTAAAATGATACGTTGAAACACCGCATGAGAAGGAAAATCTTAAATCTAAGGCAAAATGCTTCCAGTACTACATATGGTACTGAAAGCATTTTATAAAACAAATGAAAGTTGTACCTACTAATTTAGCGTACTGTGTTTTTTGCTATACAAAAAGTAAATAACCAAGCCGATGAGCAACCAACTCGCAAACCAAGCCCAATTTAATGCCGTCATACCTGTTAATAAATACAAGCAAGTAATTAAACCTAAGAGTGGAATAAGCGAATATTTTTTTACAAATGCTAAAACAGATAATAGTAAAGCCACAATCCAAAAAATGATAGTAGAAACATTCAATGTTAATTTAGCCAATTCTGCATTCTGCAACGCCTTCTCTATTATTTCTGATGTAGGTTTAGCTATGCTTTTTATTATCGTGTCAGATTCAGTTGCAGTAAGGCTAAACTGAAATAAATGCTTGTAGTAGCCATTTACAAATACACCTAAAGCAACCAAAGCGCCTAAAATAATTATAGGAAAAATAAACTGACTATTTATAAAGGGTATATGAAACTTACCTGCTTGCTTTTCTCTCTTTGGAATTAATAGTACTCCACCACAAACCAATACAAAAGCAAACAATGTGGCAATACTTGTAAAATCTAATACAAATGTTTTATCAGTAAAAATAATAGGTATACCTACTACCATACCTGTTACAATGGTAGAAAAAGATGGCGTTTTGAATTTAGGATGAATGGTTTGAAAAATTGGTGGCAACAAACCATCACGGCTCATGCTCATCCAAATACGTGGCTGCCCCATTTGAAACACAAGCAGTACGCTTGTCATGGCAACAACGGCACAAATAGCCACTAAAAATTGCATCCACCCAATATTCAAGTTCTGAGGTTCAAAAATAAATGCAAGCGGATCTCCTACCCCTTCAAAGTTTCTATAGTTAACTGCACCTGTTAATACTAAAGTAAGTAATACATATATAACCGTACAAATCACAAGAGATAATATCATCCCTTTTGGTAAATCTCTTTGTGGATTTTTACTTTCCTCTGCCAATACACTTACTGCATCAAAACCTATATAAGCGAAAAACACACCGCTTACTGCAGCCATCACACCACTAAAGCCATTTGGCATAAACGAGTGTATACCAGCATCGTTTACAGGTGCCCAATTGGGCGTAAGTCCATTTGCAAATACAAAATAACCGCCTACAAAAATTACCAATAACACTACTAGTAGCTTTAACACCACCATTATGTTACTAAAATTGCGGCTTTCCTTTACCCCACGATAAACCAAATAAGTAATTAAAATATTAATAACAAAAGCTGGTAAATCAACTATCAATCTCAAGCTTCCTATGATAGGTGCATTGTTCCAAGCGGCCAAAACATCAGCATTTGTACTGCCGTCTGCAATAGCATGTTTTGCTTCCATGTAGCTGGTACTTAAATATTCAGGTACATGAATATTGCATCTATGCATTAAAGAGGTAAAATAATCACTCCAGCTATAGGATACATAGATATTACCTATACAATATTCCATTATTAAAGCCCAACCAATTATCCATGCGAATAACTCGCCAAAACTTGCATAGGCATAGGTATAAGCGCTACCAGCAACAGGTATTCTACTGGCAAATTCACTATAACAAAATGCGGTAAATGCACAAGCAACAGCAGTAATTAAAAATAAAATCACCACACCTGGCCCACCACTAAACACAGCACCACCAAGGCTGCTAAAACTACCTGCGCCCAAAATAGCCGCAATACCAAAAAAAGTCAAGTCTCTTACGGTTAATACACGCTTTAAGCCCGATCCATGACCTTCTTCATTGCTGGCAGCATCGGCCAATATTTTATCAATATTCTTAGTACGAAATAATGAGTTAGACATGTTTTGGTTAGTTGTATGGTATAGCCGCTAATTTACTGGTAAAATGTAAATACAAGCTTTTAATTTTTATAAAAGCATTAACTGGTTGTAGTTTATTGCATCCAATTGTAAACTACTTAAATAATGATATAAAGGAAAATCATCAGTAACTACCAAACAGCCTTTTTTTGCTGAATCAATTACAGAGCAGTCTGTTAATCCAAATTTGTAAAAGCCTGTTTTGTCTTTATCAATAAGTTCTAATGAACTATTATTTGGCTCACTTAAATCTATTAATTTAAGTGCTAGGAACTTAAAAAATTGGTAGCTAGTTTCATCATTGTAACCACTTGACAGGTTGGTTATTTCTGTTAATATACTTTGGGTAACAAAAAGCTTATTGTTCAGATGATTTATTAGAAGATTGAGTTTATTGAAATCATCTAAAGTGTATTTATGAATACGTTTTATTTTACCAATTTTATCAGCATCAAATGACCCAATTAGAAGCAACAAAAGCAAATTAGTATCAATAACTAATCCACTGAATTTTAATTTATTTTTTAGGATATACTTTAAATCCATTAGTTAAACCTTTCTTATTTTCATTGATAAGGTTTCACCAGTTCTAATATCAATCTTCATATTTTTATAAATTCGCTTATTTGTAATTGCACCAAAAAGATTATTTACAATCACATTATCATTCTCAACATTGTTAATATTCATGCCAATTGTGATATACCAATATCTATTGTCTTCTGATTTTTCAATTTCTTCGACTTGAAAATCAGAGTAATTAGGATAAAAGCTTTTTGCATAATCAATTGCTATTTTTGCTGCTTCTTTTACGTCTATCATAAAAATAATTTAAACTTGATTATAAAATTAATGCTCACGCTGAATTAAAAACGCTGCCAACTCTATTAATGGGGCTTTTCTAGTTTTAGTTACAGCAATATCTTCTAAATGTTGCAATGCCGTTTGTAAATACCTTTCTTTCAGTTCATTAGCCCATACATCTACATTACAAGCCTTAAAAATAGCTAGCATTTTAGGCACTTTATCCACAGGATTTTCAGCCATCAACCTTTCTATTTCTACTTTCTGTTCAGCATCGGCCACTTCTAAAGCATGCAATAGCAAAAAGGTTTTTTTGTTCTGTTTAATATCGCCACCTACATCTTTACCAAATTTCTCAGGGTCACCAAAGGCATCTAAATAATCATCCTGTATTTGAAATGCAATACCAAGGTTCAGACCAAACTGATACAAATGCTTACAGTTGCCTTCGCTTGCACCACCCAAAATAGCCCCCATTTGTAGGCTAGCAGCTAGCAATACCGATGTTTTTAGCGAAATCATGTGTAAATACTCATCCAATTGCACATCGTTGCGCTTTTCAAAATCCATATCCAATTGCTGCCCTTCACACACTTCTCTTGCCGTTCTATTAAACAAATACATAATTCGTTGTAAATACAGTGGTTGTATCTTGTTTAAATAATCATAAGCCCGTATCATCATCACATCACCACACAACAAAGCCACGCTATCACCATATTTTTTGTGTACGGTTTCCATGCCTCTTCGCAATGGCGCAGCATCCATAATATCATCGTGTACCAATGTAAAATTGTGAAACAACTCAATGGCAGTCGCTAATTCATACGCATCTGGTAAAATTTCGTCAAACAATTCATTACCCATTAAACACATCACCGGGCGAATTCTTTTACCACCCAATTGCAAAAAATAATCACCCGGCTCGTACAATGTTGCAGGGCTTGCAGGAAAATGCGCCACATCAAATCTTGCAGCAAAATCCTTCACTAAATCATTAAAACTGTGCATGATACAAACCTAATAGAAAATCCAATTACATTACCTAAATACTAAAGTGTTAGT
>JAAFHG010000129.1 GCA_013297585.1 Chitinophagales bacterium | reverse complement strand
TACACCAACAACCGAAAGGGTTGCAAAGCTTTAAGGTTGTAGGTAAAACAATAAGCAGCCATGCTGATGAACCATTCTTAATCACATTACAACCTAGTGGTAAAGCCACGTTTACCTCTGGTGATTTATTAGCCATTTACCCTGCAAAAGATTATCGTGAACGCTTGTATTCTATTGGTAAAATAGGTAAGCACATACAGTTGAGTGTAAAGCTTTTGCCGAATGGTTTGGGCTCAAGCTTTTTGTACCAACTCAATAATAACGATACGATAGAGGCCAAAGTGATTAGTAATACGCACTTTCATGTGCCTAGTGCTGCTACTACTGTAGTAATGATAGCCAATGGTACAGGTATTGCACCATTCTTAGGTATGATAGATGAGAATACCAAACACAAAGCTTATCACTTATACTTTGGGTGTAGAACGCAGCAGACCTATGCGATGTACGAAACAGCTATCAACGCTGCTATTGATAAGAAACAGCTTGCGCAATTACAAATAGCTTATTCTCGTGAAGGTAAGCAGCAGTATGTAACAGATTTGTTAGCGGCAGATGCAGCTTTTATTTCAAAGACATTAGACAGTAGGGGCGTATTAATGTTGTGCGGTTCATTAGCTATGCAGCAAAGTGTGATGGAAGTATTAGCTACCATTTGCGCAGCGCATACAAATAACACCTTACAATACTACCAAGCACAAGGGCAGATATTGACTGACTGCTACTAATTAGTGCAATTGCAGCAATGAAGTAATATATATCTGGTAGCGTCTCGCATTATTTGTAAAACAGCCCCACAAAATTTGTGAGGCTGTTTTCATTATCATCATCCTAAAAAAACTATTTATTGCCAGCGGGTCTGCCGCCACCGCCTTGTCTCATTTTTGCTTGTTGTTCTTGCTGATAGGCAATTACTTTTTTTGCTAAAGCTTCATCTTTCAATGCGCTTGTAAGGCGTTTTGCCATTGCTTCGTTCATTTCTTTCATTTTTGCTTGTCTTTCTTCTTGGCTTAAATCTCTCATGCCCCTTCTTGCTTGCATAAATTCACCTTGTACAGCTAGTACTGAGTCAATTTGTACATCTGTTAATTTAAGGTCGCTTTCTTTCCACATTTTTATTTGTCTTTCTTTCATTGCGGCAGGGTCAAAACCGCCGCCTTGTGCGTTTGCACTTGTAATTGCTGCAACGCAAATAGCAAGTAATACGAATACTTTTTTCATAATTGTGTGTGTTTTAAATTGTAAGGTGAATGTAATTGCTTATTAGGTATTTAGTGTTTTTTGCCTTTCTTTTTTGGTTGTAATTCGGCGAGTTTGGCTTTTTGTTCGGTGGTTAATATGCCTTCCATTTTTTTTCGCTCTTCTTGCTTTACTTTCTTCAATTCTGTTTTCTTTTGCGCTTCTGTTAAAGCCGTATTGCTTTTAATGCTATCAGCTTGTGCTTTACCAGTTTTACGCATGGCAGCCATCGTTTTCTTCTGAGTCTCGTTTAGGTTTAGCTCTTTAGCCAAATTTGGTTTTTTCTTTTTTTCTGTGGTAGGTGCAGTTGGTGCGCTAGGTGTTTGGGCTTGTGTTGCATAGCCAAGGCCTACAAGGCATAGTGCTATAATTAGTTGCTTCATGTGTTTGTTTTTTAATTGCAGTATTGACTAGTATTGGTAGCTATAAGTTTAAGTGTTGCCTACTTCTTTTTGTTAATACTACTATAAAATACAAAAGCCACCCAATTACTTAGATGGCTTTTATAAAATGCGTTTATGGTATTTTAGAATTTAATTTCTTCTTCGTTTTCGTCGTAAAACTTAAATTCTATTAAGTGGAAATTATTATTGGCTTCAATAGATAATTTGGTTTTGTGTTTGCGTTTCCATCTTTTAAAAATTGAGGTGAAAATGCCTTTGGTAAGATGCGAATACACAATTGGGTGCACCATTAACAACAAGTTTTTGTGCGAATGGCTGATTAAATATTGTAAGCGTTTTTCTATTTCGTCTTCTAATAGTAGGGTAGAAGATATTTTACCAGTACCACTACATACAGGGCAAACTTCAGAAGTGTTGATGCTTAGTTCAGGGCGCATACGCTGCCTTGTAAGCTGCATTAATCCAAATTTAGAAATAGGTAATACGGCATGTTTGGCACGGTCAGTTTGCATAAACTTTTCCATTGCTTCCTGCAATTGCTTTCTATTATCTGGCAATTTCATGTCTATAAAATCTACCACTATAATACCGCCAATATCACGTAAGCGTAACTGACGAGCAATTTCTTCAGCAGCTTCTAAATTAGTTTGTAAAGCGTTTTCTTCTTGGCTATTACTTACGCTTTTGTAACCACTATTTACATCTATAACGTGTAATGCCTCAGTGTGTTCTATTATTAAATAAGCACCACTTGGTAGGTTTACCGTTTTGCCAAAAGCACTTTTTACTTGCTTGGTTACACCATAGGTATCAAATATTGGTAGTGGGCCATTGTGTAGCGTTACAATGTCTGTTTTATCTGGTGCAATTTTGTCAATATAGCTTTTGGTATCGTTGTAAATGTTTTTATCATTTATCACAATACGATTAAAATCTGCACTTAGTAGGTCTCTTAAAATACTGGTAGCTCGGTTTTGTTCGCTTAATATTTTGGCTGGCGCAACAGCATTTTTTAAATTTGCTTGTATACTGTTCCAAGTATCTATTAGGCTCAGTAAATCTTGATGAATTTCTGCTGTGCTTTTACCTTCTGCGGCGGTACGTACAATAACACCAAAGTTTTTCGGACGAATAGATTCTACAATTTTTTGAAAGCGCTTTCTTTCTTCGCCAGAATGAATTTTTTTGGATACAGCAACAATCTCGTTAAATGGTGTTACTACAATAAATCTACCTGGTAAGCTTAGTTCGCAACTTAGTCTTGGGCCTTTGGCAGCAATTGGTTCTTTTAATATTTGTACCAATACACTTGGCTTGCCGTTAAGCACTTCATTTATTTTACCTGTTTTTACAATTTCAGGCTCTATATTAAATTTTGAGAAGTCAAAGCCATTTTCTTCTTTATCAGAAACGGCCATTTGTGTAAATTTCAATAACGATTTTACATACGGCGATAAGTCTGTATAGTGTAAAAAGGCATCTTTCTCAAAACCAACATCTATAAATGCTGCGTTTAAACCAGGAATTAATTTTTTAACCTTACCAAGATATAAGTCACCAACGCCAAATGTGGCATCAGATTTTTCGTTGTGTAGCTCTACCAGCCTTTTTTCTTCTAAAAATGCAATTTCTACACCCGATGGGCTTGCATTTATAATTAGTTCTTTGTTCACAAAATTTGCAACTTTAAAATAAATAAAATCAACAATATCCTAAACCTTTAGGATGCACAACAACACAACTATTAATGCTTGCTACTTACTATTGAAGATGAGGTAGATGATAGATAAAGTTGCGTAAGGTAGAAACAATAGTAACAAGCCTAATAATGTGTAAATGGTGCAATACATGTGTACTGCACCATTTTATGAAGTCTAGATAAGAAAAAACTATTTTTTCTTATGACGATTCTTTCTTAAACGTTTTTTGCGTTTGTGCGTAGCAATTTTATGACGTTTTCTCTTTTTACCACAAGGCATACCAAGACATTTTTAATTTGTTAAAAAATTCAATTTATGATTATAAATAACGCACTAAACGATTGTTACTTATTGAGTCAGCTGTTTTATTCTTTTTTCAAGTTCCTTTTGAGCTTCCTCGTTAGGAATTCTTTTTTTCACTTCGCCGTACCATTTTACAGCGTTGACTTTATCACCTTTTGCATCGTAGCATTCTGCAAGGTTTAATAACCCCTCAAGGTCATCTGGCTTTTCGGTTACAATAGCAGTAAAACGTTCTATTGCTTTATCGTACTGACCACTTTTTTTACCACCTAAGCCCAATATTAATTGTGCGTAAAGGTTTTTAGGGTTTTTATCTGCAATCTGCTTGATGGGTAAAATACCCTGCATAGGATTGTTAGAAATATTACCTAGAATGTAACATGCACCAAGACCAATTATGCTACTATCATTTGCAGGATTTAACTTTAAAGCCTGCTCAAAAAGAACTTTTGCGTTGCTACCTAACCATGTTTGCATAGCTGGGTTACCTTCAACCATCAAGTTATCTAAAAATTGATGGGCGGCAAAAGTGAGGTTTTTTTCTGAATTTTCCAACTTTGCTGCTTCAGCATTATAAAATATATATGGTTCAAGCACTCTCGCCGAGTCTTTCCAAAAGCGAGCTAGTTGATGATAGATATGTAACTGCTGTTCTTTTACATCGCCACGTGTTACACTATTTTCTAAGTTGGTAATACGTTCGTTTTGTTCGGGAGTAAGTCTTTGCTTAGCTTTTAAGAGTAAATCTGTAAAGCTTATAGCGGCAGAAGGCTGCTGGTTTTGTGCAGCGGCAGCATTTGTTACATTGGCTTTTTTAGGGGGCACTGTTTTGCCAAATATAAATAAAGCCAATATAGCAGCGATGCCACTGCCTACCAGTATAGATTGTTGTTTAGTCACTATAAAAAATTTGCAACAAAATTAGCTTACTTGCTGCTTGCAATTGGCTTTTACTTCTGTAATAAATTCTTTTGCGGGTTTAAAAGCAGGAATGTAATGTTCTGGAATATTTACTGCAATATTTTTTTTAATATTTCTACCTATTTTAGCAGCTCTTCTTTTTGGATAGAAGCTACCAAATCCTCTTATGTAAATGCTTTCTCCCTTAGTAAGATTTTCTTTTACTTCTTTAAACATTGTTTCCAATGTTACTAAAACATCTACTTTAGGAATGCCTGTTCTATCGGCAATTTGATTGATTAGATCTTGTTTTCTCATTTTTGTTAATTTGTGTGAATCGTTAGAAGTTATAAAATAAAACAAAATTGGCCATAATGGAAACTAAAAGTACAAACTATTTTTTTTGAATTATCTATTTTTTATTTTAGTTATAAATGGATGTGTTAGTTAATTTGTGCGTCTTTACGTAAAACAACCATACGTTGAAGATGATTAGGAAAACGAAAAATTATTGGTTCTAGTATGTACATGCCACTACTAAAAAATGGACTGCCCGTAAAAAAAATTTTACAAAGCAATCCATGCTTACAATTCTAAGTGTGTAAATTGGGTTTAGGGTTCAAAACAACTAGTGTTTAAACAATAGTGTTCACAATAATAGTGTACTTAATTTTTCGATAAATAGTTTTTATAAAAGAAAATGCTTCAAATATTTGATTTGAAGCATTTTGAATATTTTATTTTGATTAGAATAATTTTGATCCATTGGCAACCACGTATAATTACATATAAGTATTTTAGGGTTTTTTCAAATAATCTTTAGGCGAACAAGATTCAAATTTTAAAAATGCTCTTGAAAATGTTGCCCTAGAACTAAAACCAGCCTTTTTAGAAATAGCTTCAAGTGTAAATACGTTAGATTCTGGGCTATCTAAAATGGCTTTTACGTAGTTAATTCTGTATTTGTTCACAAATTCATTAAAGTTTAAGTTATACTCTTGATTAATAATTATAGACAGATATGTATATGGTATATTTGTTATATTATTTAAGTCTTTTAAACTAAAGCCAGGTTGTAAAAAGGGCTTTAGCTCGTTCATTTTTAATTCTATAGTTTGCAAATATTGTTGTTTTTTCTCAGGCGGTATTACCACGGGCTTTACTTCCGTTTTTTCATTTATGTATTCTCGTCCTTCAATTTGCCTGTTTTGTTCACCGTGCTGTTTTGTATCTACCGGTATGCCATAAAGTATTGTAGGATGAAAAAAGAGTGTAATGCCTGTGGTTATTAGTAGGCAACTCGTTTCTACCAAATTAATCAAGAATACATTGTAATTTTTTAAAAACTGTACTGTGCAAATATGAAAGCCCAATGTGCAACATAACAACAAGTTAAATGCTAAAAATAAGTTTAGCCATTTGTATACTAATGGGTCTAACCTTTTGCCATTAATTTCACCCTTTTTGGAACGGGCAATAAGTTGGTAACTGTAATAAATGCAAGCCGTCGCAAGTGTAAATACAAGTATTGGATGTATATAACCTGGAAGAAAACCCTCATTATTTTTTAGGCCCGAGTTCATATCTTTAAAAAACGTGGCCACTTGTTGTTGTTTAGTTACTCTATCTGTAAAATAAAAAGGGAGTAACTCAATAAAATGTAGCACAGAAGGCAAAAAGAGTAAATAGTCTTTCTTTTGTAAATGTTGTTCGTTTTTTACAGTTGCTCTAGTGTATAAATATAACAATACAGATGGAAGATAATGTAATGCTTTAGTGCACCTAAAAGCATAAGGATATTGCGTTAATAAACCTGTTACTACTAGTAAGTTGTGGGCTGCAAATAATGAGAATGTGAGTATATATATTGCTAGTAGCCTGCTACTATGCTTTTGTCTTACATTTTTAAAAAACAAGGCAACAAATATTAAAAAGCCTAAGAATGTAGCAATTAAAAAAATGAAGCTTAAAAAGCTAAATGCCATAATTAGTGTTTGGTCTCGCAATATCTTATTTTTTTCTTAAAATTCACGACACTGTTTAGTTACTTGATATTGTTGATGTATAAGAAAGATAATTAAATAAAAAAGAGACAATCAGTTGATTGTCTCTTTAGGTGTCGGGAAGACAGGATTCGAACCTGCGACCCCCTGGTCCCAAACCAGGTGCGCTACCGGCCTGCGCTACTTCCCGATTGTGGTTTTGCTAAACCTCAGCGGTGAGGAAGGGATTCGAACCCTTGGTACAGTTTAACCCGTACGGCAGTTTAGCAAACTACTGATTTCAGCCACTCATCCACCTCACCTCCTTTCTCTCATTCGTATGAAAGGGCTGCAAATATAGAGATGCCATATTTAAATGCCAAAACAAAATTTGGGTTTTTAAAAAATATATTTTCTGCACACAATCATCTTTAAATAAACTAGTAACTCGCTACTTTATACTATGGCTTACAAGCTACAATAGGGTAATATTTGAGCTTCTATAGTTCGGTTGCAGATAACAAGTAGTGGTGTAATTAAAAAAGCTCAAAACCAGATGATAATTTTGAGCTTTTTTAATGATTAATATCTAAATATTACATTGCTGCAAGTTGTACTTTTTGAGTTAGTTCCATCACGTTTTCACGAAAAATAGAGTCTGTATCCATTAAATCTTTTACAGTTTGGCAAGAGTGTATAACCGTGGTATGGTCTCTACCGCCAAAATGCTCACCAATAGTTTTTAATGAATTTTTGGTAAATGCTTTGGCTAAGTACATTGTTATTTGGCGTGCTTGTACTATTTCGCGTTTACGTGTTTTTTGTAGCAATTTATCGTAGCTAACTGCAAAGTACTCGCATACCATTTTCTGTATGGCATCAATGGTAATTTCTTTACTACTTGTTTTAACAAAATTGCGCAACACTTTCTTTGCTAATTCTAAATCTATTTCTTTTCTGTTAAGCGATGATTGAGCTAATAAAGAAATTAATGCGCCTTCTAATTCACGTACGTTGGTATTAATGTTGTAAGCGACGTATTTAACAACCTCCTTGCTCATTTCGAGGCCGTCGTTTTTCATTTTACGCTCTAGTATCTCTATTCTTGTTTCGTAGTCAGGTAATTGAATATCTGCGCTTAAGCCCCAGCGAAAGCGGCTTAACAAGCGCTCTTGCAGGCCATCTAAATCTTTTGGCGCTTTATCGCTGGTAAGTACCAATTGCTTACCGCTTTGGTGTAAATGGTTAAAGATGGCAAAGAATGCATCTTGGCTTTTTTCTGCACGGGCAAAGAATTGCACGTCATCTATAATTAACACATCAATTAACTGATAAAAGTGGATAAAGTCGTTAATGGCATTATTGCGGCTGTGGTCTTGAAATTGGTTAATAAATTTCTCGCTACTTACATACAACACTACTTTGTTCGGATGCAATCTTTTTACTTCATTACCTATTGCTTGGCCAAGGTGTGTTTTACCCAAACCTACACCGCCATAAATTACAAGCGGATTAAACGAATTGGCGCCAGGTTTTTCTGCTACTGTTTTACCAGCACGTCTTGCCACACGGTTGCTATCGCCCTCTACATAGCTATCAAATGTGTAATTGTGGTTTAATTGTGGGTCTATCTGCATTTTCTTTAGCCCTGGTATTACAAACGGATTTTTTACTGGATTATCAATTACCAAAGGAAAATTCATTTCGTTGTGGCTAAATGTCTTCTGATTACTCGCAGGTATATCCATACTACCATTACGACCATTGCCACTATCAACCATAATACGGTATTCTAAACGTGCATCTTTACCTAATTCACGTTTTAGTGTTTTTGCTAAAAGGTTAACGTAATGCTCTTCTAAATACTCGTAAAAAAACTGACTAGGTACTTGAATCATTAGCACACTGCCTTTAATTTCAACAGGTGTAATAGGTTCAAACCACGTTTTAAAATGCTGCCATTCTACAATATCCTTAATTATTTTCAAGCAATTGCTCCATACACTCTCAGCAGTTTTTGCAACGATGTTTGCCATGTTGGTTAAATAATTTTATAGTTAGTTAAGATGGTTTTCGGTAGGGTTATCCTATAAGTGTTTGCAACTTTACAGCTACAAAAAAGTTATACAGGGCTGCGAATATGTACACTTTATGTTGAAAAAAAAATTTTTTATTCTCTTGTTTTTCTCTCCACTAATACAGTGTTGGCTTTCACGTTTTTTTTATTTTTTTTACCTTCAAATTTATAGTCTAATCTACCCAAACTTAAACCTCCCCAGCCTGCTTGATTTACCAAAGTGTCCCCACCGCTTCGGTTGGTGTATTTTCTTGGTTCACTAAAAAAACGGTGAGTGTGCCCGCCAATAATCAAGTCTATATCGTAACAATTCTTGGCTAATACCTCATCGCTTACTTTGTTGTCCTCATATTTATCCCCTAAATGAGATAAGCAAATAATCATATCACAACCTGCTTGTTTTAATATTTTGGTAGTAGCATTTACGCTGTCTATGGGGTCTTTGTAAATGGTATTACCATATAAATTTTCAGGTACTAGGCCCTGTAATTCAATACCCACGCCTGTTACTCCCACTTTAATGCCTTTTTTGTCAAAAATTTTGTATGGCAAAT
>JAAFHG010000588.1 GCA_013297585.1 Chitinophagales bacterium | reverse complement strand
AATCCACCTTAGCCGATTGACTAGTAGAATTAAGATCTGCTGTGTTGGTGCGCACACAACCTAAAGTATCTTTTACAATATACGTGTAAGTACCAAAAGCTAAATTTCCAAATGTGCTACTACTTTGATATGTTGTGCCATTATTAATAGAGTAACGATAAGGTGGTGTACCTCCTTTACCAAAAACTTGCAAAGTACCTGTTGGATTTTGACAACCTTTAAACGTTGCAGATGAATCGAGTAATTGCGTTGGAATACGAATGCGAATGGTATCTTTTCCAACACAATTGGCATTATCGGTTATGGTAAATGTTACAACGGTATTAGCGGTTAAGCTAGGATACAATGCCGAAAAACTATTACTACTATTATTACTCCACACATACGAGTAAGGTGGTGTACCTCCAATAGGATTTGCCGTTAACGTTTTCGCACTACCATAACACAAGGTATCATTCAACGATTTTTGTACAAACAAAGTTGGAAGCAATTGTACAATGGCACTATCTTTTACTTTACACCCATTAACGGTATTGGTAACAATAGCAATATATGTTCCTGCTTGCGTTGCAGTTGCTGGGTTTGCAGCGGTAAACGATAAAACTGGTGATTGCCATTGAATAGTAGTACTTGGCGTTAAACTTGTTGCTAATAAAGTAGCAGTTGAAAACGAACAATTAATAACAGCCGAACTGGTTTGCAAACTTATTAAAGGTGGAATTTTATTTTGATTCACAATTCCTAAAAAAGAAGTGGAGCAACCAGTGAGCGTATCTTTTACTTTAAGTGTATATGCACCTATAACCTTGGCGTAGCGTGGATTGGGAATGGAGTCGCCATTTAACGACCACCATAGTTTAACGGAGGGTGCAGCCGTAGCAGATAGTAACACCGAATCGTTGAAACATGTAATAGGTGTAAAATATGTTCCAACTGAATTGCTGGTAATAGCTGTTTGCAAGGTATAAGGCACAGCCGCATTTAATTTATAAGCAGTAGTGGCATAAGAGCGACTACAGCCATTATCTAAATTTTTATTTTTACAAATAAGTGTCTGCACAGTATTACCCAATACAGCATTTAAAGGATTGGTATAAAACACCGAACCTATTTGCCACGACAAACTATAAGTACAAGCCGAGCAACTAGTACTTGCCGTAATAGCAATGTTAGGCGAACAAAAAATAGTATAACTTGGGTTCACATTAGTAATAGGGAATGTAACAGTGTCCGTTACAAAAGTGGTAGTAGTGTAATTGGTACAACCATTAGCATCTGCTACTATGGCGGTATAAGTTAATGGCGTTAGAGATGGATGAGGCGATGTGATAAAGCCGCTAGCTGAAATAACAGTATTGCTTGGAGACGGGCTTAATTGCCAATAAAAACTTGCTCCTCCAGTTGTTGAACTTGCTGTTGCACTTGTAATTAAATTATTAATACAATTTAAAGCAACTGTAGAAGGTGCAGTAATATTAGGCTTTGGCAATAAACTTACAGCAATGTTTAATGTATTACTAACTGTTCCACAACGTGTATTGCCATAAACGCTTATAATACCTGGCACATGATTATAACCGAATTGGATAGCCACTTGATCTTTATTAATTGGTGTTACTGTTGCATTTGTTCCCGAATAACTCCAAGTATAACTATACACCGACTCTTTAGTTGGAAAACCAAAAGTATAGGTTTTACCATTACACAAAGTAACTGTACTACCTGTAACAGTTGCGGGTGTATTGGTTACTTGTATAGCTGCACTTATGGTGGGTGTTATACAAGCAGAGTATAGTAAGCCTTTAGATAAGTAATTAATTGACACATTGGTATTACCTGAATACGTTATTGGATTTGCAATAAACCCATCGTCATATCGCATAAAAAATAAACGATCACTTTTAAAATATAAGCGAGAGCCTTGCACTGGGCAAGTACCACAAACAGAAATTGTTGCGGTTTGAGCGCTCGAGTTAAATTTAGACATGTTTGTTACAAAAGATTTACTTGATTTAAATGCTCCACCTGCATAAGCACTACCATTTCTATTATACAAGCCAATAGTATCATAATTACGATGTGAAATCACAAAACGATCTTCTGCTTTTACCATATTATATATATTTTCTCGGTAGTTTGTATTGTCTATGTTAAACAATGTAGGATCAACATTCCAAGGAATAAGTTTGGGTACTAAACTCATTTTAAAAGCAAATGATAATGGTGTTATTGTATTTGTAACAGGATTTGTATTAAGCCAAGTTGTATCGTGTCGTTTATAGCGATAAAATATATTTGTTGCCAATTCCTTATTCCTAAAACAAAAAAGTGTATCGTTGGAGACATCAATAGAATTAATTCCAGGCGTGCAAACAATTAAATTCTTTATTTTATTTGTTACAATATCGTATGCCAATACTTGT
>JAAFHG010000580.1 GCA_013297585.1 Chitinophagales bacterium | reverse complement strand
AATAAAAATACAAGTGCCTTTATTTATTAATATGGGAGATAAACTTAAAGTAAGTACCGAAACAAGCGAATACATAGAGCGAATAAAGTAAGCATACTACAAATGCATGGCTGTTTTTTTAGCCAGTAATTGCTCTTTGGTTTCTACAACATCTTCATCCTTAATACAACAATCTACCGGGCAAACAGCGGCACATTGTGGCTCATCATGAAAACCAGCACACTCGGTACACTTATCGCTTACTATAAAATAAACATCCATACTTTTAGGCACTTGTGGCTCATCGGCTTCTACCTCTAAACCACTATTATGTCCCTTAAACATTCCTTTTACTCCCGTTCCATCAGAAAAACGCCATTCTGCACCACCTTCATAAATAGCATTATTAGGGCATTCTGGTTCACACGCGCCACAATTAATACATTCATCTGTTATTTTAATTGCCATTTTTTTACTTAGTTTTACTTTTTAATTAAGAATGCAAATATACGACCAAAATCTATGACTTTAAAACAAAGAGTAAGTGGGTTTGTTGAAGTAGGTTTGTTTATAAACCGCCATTATAGGCAGGAACAAAAACCAGCCGAAATGTACCTGCACCAAGGCTTAGAGAAGCTTGTAGAAACTGTCAATACATACAACGGTTGGTTTATTCCAAATTTTGTTAACGATGCTATTTTTAACATTGGTGGTTTTTTAAAAGAGGGTGAATTGTTGGCGTTTACTAATGAACTTAAACAAACCAATCAAAAAACAATTGCCATTGTTTGTGCTGGCAATATACCCATGGTTTGTTTTCACGATGTGTTGTGTGTTTTACTCACTGGCAATAAAGCATTAATAAAACTATCGAGCGACGACGCTGTTTTACTCCCATTTTTTTTAAAACTACTCTGCCATTACGAACCCAGTTTTGAAAGTAACATATTATTTGCCGATGGAAAATTAGGACAATTTGATGCCATTATAGCCACTGGTAGTAATAACACCGCCAGCCATTTGCATTATTATTTTAGTAAATACCCCCACATTATTCGTAAAAGTCGTACCTCGGTTGCGGTATTAACAGGCAACGAAACTAGCCACGATTTAAAAAACTTAGGAAAAGATGTGTTTCAATATTTTGGTCTGGGTTGCCGTAGTGTAAGCAAACTGCTAGTTCCACCCAACTACTCGTTTAATCTTTTTTTTGAATCTATTTTGGATTTTGGTTTCGTGGTAAATAACAATAAATACGGCAATAATTATGATTATCATCGAGCTATTTATCTATTAGAATCTATGCCGTTTTTAGATAATAATTTTTTAATGATTAAAGAAAGTCCCGATTTGTATTCGCCAGTTGGTGTGCTTTACTATCAACCCTATCATTCACCGCAAGAACTTGATAACTATTTGACACAACATAAAAATCAAATACAGTGTGTGGTTGGCAAACATTATATCCCATTTGGTTATTCACAAGAGCCTGTTATTAGTGATTTTGCGGATAATGTAAACACATTGGAATTTTTAGTAAATTTATAAAGTCATATATGTGTAACTTTTATAAGTTCATAATTATTATTGGATGCTCACTTAGTTTGCGGGCACAAGTTCCTACGGCTACCATTGCCAGCCTTTCATCCATTTTTTGTAGCGATACGCATATTTTTTTTGCTGCTAAAACCAGCAATGCTCCCACTTCTTTTACCTGGGCTTTATTGCCAAACAAAGGAGGTGCGTTTGTTTCTCAAATAAATGATTCATCGGTGGTTTGTACTTTTTCTACTCCCGGAAATTACCTGTTGAGTATAGGTTTATCTAACGCTAATGGCACATCTACTGCTACACGACAAATAACAGTTACCAAATCGGCTGTTGCAGCATTTAACGCCAGTTTAAACACGGTGGGTTTTCCAAATACATTATCGCTTACTGATTACTCAAGTAACAACTCCAAACATTATTGGTTATTTAGTAATACCGCTCTTAAAGATTCTGTTGATTTTCTGCAAGTAAACTATGGTTTAAGTGGCAGCTATTCTGTTAGCCTTGTTGCGCTAGGCACTAATGGTTGTAATGATACCTTAACTTACCCCTTTCAGGATATCAGATTCCTCATCGGTTACCCTTCCAAACATATTTACACCAAATAACGACAATGTAAATGATGTGTTTAAACCCATTACCCGCGGAGTAGTAACATTAAATGCGTGGGTGTATAACCGCTATGGCGCATTAATAAGCAGTTGGGATAAGGTAAATGGATTTTGGGATGGATACACAACCAGTGGATTAGAATGCCGACCAGGTGAGTATTTTGTAATTGTAGAAGCTACAGGGTTTGATAACAAAACCTATAAAATTAAAAGTGTACTTAGCCTAATAAAATAATTATTCTTAAGGTAAACAACATATCGTTTAATTACCCAAACCAACACTACTTTAAAGGCATAAGAAAC
>JAAFHG010000519.1 GCA_013297585.1 Chitinophagales bacterium | reverse complement strand
AAATATATATACGATAATTTCTGTTTTTAAGTGTATTAACTAATTTACTTTGCAAATACATTCTAAAGTTTGATATATTCTTAAAATAAATTTCTGTTCCACCATAACCGCTGCCATGTTTAGCAAATTGAAAGCCTAATGCATTTTTAGGAACTGAAGTAGTCTGTGTATCTAAACAACATGAATTAAAAACTACAGGATTACCATTAAATCCAAATAATTTCCACCCTAATGCAAACATACCATTAACGCAACCACAAGAATCCACTTGCTCAAAACTTGGATTTTGTACTTTATTCTTAATTTGCGCTATACTATAAATAAAAAAAACAAAAAGGAGTATAGCCATTGCCATACTCCTTCTATTCAAAACGCTTTTCATTGGATGATTAATTTAAAACTTTTGTCTGCATTGACTTTTAGAAGGTAAAAGCCCTTCTGCAAATGGCGTAAATCCAATTCATGCTTCCCATTTTTAGATGTGTAAACTTGCTGATGCACTATTTTATTATCGAGCGCATGTACTGAGACGGTAATGACTTCGGCTACATGCTGTATTGTAAATAAACCTGAATTCGGATTCGGATATAAACTGATGTTTTCATTGGCTACTGCTGCTTCATCTGTCTTTATTACGTTTTCTATGTTTATGCTTCTGTTATTACTGCCATTTGAATTGCAATTGTCACTATAGCTGTGTTTGTGCTTACTCAATTTATCGTATAAGGCACGGGCTTTATAGACTACGGTACCTGACTGATCTGGGCAATGGTTACCTAGACTAAACAAAGTAGAATATTGAGCGGTATCACAACAAACCGTATCGCTTAGGTATTGCAAATACATCTGATAAAAGTTTTGCAAATCCGCATCGGCTGCGCAGGTACTTGAAATACTGGCATTCAAAACCTTTGCTGTTGCATAATTTTGAGCACCTATTAAAGCTTCCACAGCTTGCAATTGCCCTACACTTTTATTTTTCTGTATATTATAAAAGGCATTCACTGCCGCTTTGTTTTTCATGGCTGGATAATCCGTTACGAGTTCGTAGACTACTTTTTTATCTTGCATTTTTTTATCGTCCGCAAATGCCACATAGTTTTGACTATTGTTCACAATTGGGCTAGTAGCCGCTACAAGTGTATTACTAGTAGCATTGGTGGCTGCACTTGGACTTGCAGTTGCAGCAGCTGTACCAATCAGATTGCAAGGCACATTGCTACATGGATCGCAGATGACAGGGGCTAGACCTGTAGGTAAACCTGAAGAATTATATGGACTACTGATTCCTACAAAACTATTCACGGTCGGCTTTATTGCTGCCCTTAAATACATGATGCTATTAGTATTAGCAGTTGTTACCCCATTTACAAAAGTTTGCGCACCCGTAAAAGCAGAAGGCGCGCCCCAGGTATTTTCGCAACTGTAAAAAGTATTGGGCAAGGCAGGGTCGGTATAGGCTTGGGTGCCGATTTCTCCCGATAATACAAAACCATAGCGGCCACTTATAAATTGGTTGTAAGCAATGCCTAAACCTGGGCTGATGCAATTGCCCTGTATTCTGAGGCCTTCACCCAGCTTGCTCATGGTATTGCACTGTACAGATAAGAGTTTGCTATTGCGGATGAAAATGCCATAGTTCGCGCCATAGTTGGTGCCGACAGCCGTGCTTGTAATCGTGTTTTTAATAATTTTAGCATTGTCGCAACCATTGATATACATGGCATACGCTTGGTTCACAATGTTATTGGTCGTAATGTTGTTTTCCTTAATGTTTAATACCTTATCCAAATCCAAGCAATCAATATTAAAGCCAGTGGCAGAAATGTTATTGTTCCATACGTTAATCGGTCGGGGAAAAAAGCCAGTGTTAGCACCACCAATATTATAGACCCGAATGCCATTTCCACAAAGGTTACCATTAATGGTATTGTCATTCACATTGATAGCAGCAGTTGCAAAATTGGGATTAAAAGCCGCATCCTCGGTAAATAAACTAATGGCTGTGCTATGGTTAGAGATGCTATTATTGCTTACGGTTAATAGCTTTACATTTCCAAATTCAGCATCAATCGCCATATTATCAGAAGTAGTGGCAGTATTTGTAAAAGCATTATACGTAATGGTAGCTTGGTCGCCTATAAATTCTATGCCCTTAGAGGTGGTATTGGCAAAGGTATTTTTAGTGGTTGCGCTGCCCCCAATTTGCACAAAGCGGCTAAAGCCAGGCGTTGGGTTATTCGCAATAAAAATGCCCCTATTGGTATTCACAAAATCATTGTTATACACATAGAGCTGATGTACCATATCGCTTAAAATACCAAGTTCCAAATTATTAAACACATTTTTGTTGGTAGTACCTGATGCCCCGATTTGTATGTGCATATTTTGCGTATTTGCATAAGGGTCGGTGTCAAGATAAATCCCCAATTCTCCCCTTGTAGCAGCAAGGCCACCATCTAATTTTAATAAAGCCCCGGGGCTATTGGTAGAAGGTGCCGAACTAAAGGTATTACCTGTAAATACAAATGGCGCCAAACCAACTTGATTAATCCCATACATATAAATACCTTTTGTGTTTTTATTAAAGGTATTGCCTATAAAATTTACTCCAGCATTACCTGCGGAAATCGTAACGCCGACGCCAGCGTCCTCTATGGTGCAGCCAGTGAACTTCGCTAAAGCCGTATTATTGCCCATATTTATCCCATTCCACACTTGCTCACCACAGGCATAAAACTTACAAGCACTGAAATCAACTAAAGCACTCACATTGTTCACAAAAATGGAAGCACTAGGCCCAGCGCGGAAGG
>JAAFHG010000462.1 GCA_013297585.1 Chitinophagales bacterium | reverse complement strand
TATAGTACTTGTATACTGTGTTGGGTAATAAATTGCTTACACTAGCATAATACAAAACAGGTAATCTGGTTGAAGTACCTGAAGCCATGTACAATGGAGTTGACTCTGACGTAAAATTAACCTGTGTTAAATTTGGTGATATACCTGTTGTAGTAGTACTTACTGGATTTAGAACAGCAGTACTGGTTAAATAATTTTCCAAGCCACCACCATTTCCATTAAATTCATACGCTTGCACAGTATAATTAGTGCCAGCAATTAGGCCTGTAATACTAATCGGTCCAGCACCAGTGCCACTAAATACCACAAAATTTCCCCCGCCAGTTGTAGGTGCAGTGGTTACATCTGTACTTGCAGTATATGCTGTACCTTCAGTAGGGGCAACAGCTGCAGCGGCTGTTTGCCTTACCACAACTATCCTCGATTCACCATTTCCATTGGTCCAATTTATATCAAATGAGTTATTGGCAATATTGCTCACCACAATATTACTTGCTTGTACGTTTGGTTCAAAAAATAATGCATTTCCAGAAATAGTTGCTATAGCATTGGGTGCACCACCTCCACTAACTGTTAGTGTTGATGACAATAGTCCGATTCCTGAAGCAAGAGAAGCGATACGTACAAAAACATTGGTATTTACTAAAGTAGCACTGGTGTAAGGAATAGTAACTGAAGGGCCAAAACCAGTGGTACTATTTAAGGATACTTCAAAATTTGTACTTCCACTGCTTACGGTAATATTGCCTGGAAAACCAGTTAAATCGGCACCAGAAACTACTGAAGGAATAGCTGTAGATGCTACACCAAAGTCAGTTACTAATCCACTTACATTTGTGGCTGACAGTATAGGGGCAATGATACATAAATTAGCAGCAGAAGCGCTATTTCTAGGGTTTACAGTGCCTAAAGCAAAATCTGTACTGTTGTTATTTACATCTGTACAGCCGTTTGATTTTCTTTGAATAGATTGAGCAGTAGTAATACCTGTGGTAACAAAAACAGCCGTTTCGCTACAAGTAGCAGTCCCACCGTACCCTAAAACATCAACTACAGCGGCATTATTACAAGCAGTAGTGCCATTTAGTGGTGTTATAACATTTACCAATGCAACTTTACCAGCTGTACCTGATAAATTCATCAATGTATTGGTAACATCTGCAGTTGGTAAAGCTATGCCATTTGCACCCGTAGCCAATGCCACCAATAAATATTTACCTGCTCCAATGGTAGTTCCATCAGGAATTACAGTCACTGTCCAGTCACCAGCGCCACTCGGGCCAGTTGCACTTGCATATTGTACACTGTGTCCATTTAAGGTAACAGCAGTTGTGCCAGCATTAAAAATCTCCACAAAATCTTGGTTATAAGTTGCACTTGCATTGCCACCACCACCATACGCCTGGCTAATTCTTAATTGCGAAAATCCAGTAATAGTTAACAAACAAAACAAAAGAGAGGTAATAAATTTATTCATAATCGTCAATTTATATGTTGATTGGCACAAAAATACTTTATTTACTGCTGATATAATAAAAGCTACATCAATAAATAGTAAATATTTGAAGTACTTACAGTATAGCGGATTAAAAAATGAGGTATTATATTTACAATTCTCTTTTATTAGCCAGTTATTAGCGTTTTTGTTAAAGAATTACGCAAAAAACCTATTAAAAGTTTGATTTTTTATAAATATGTAGTATTTCTTCTTGTAAAATTTCTTTGTCAAAATCAAAGCCAAGTTTTTGTAACAACTTTATGGATGCATAGTTATAAGGGATGGTAGTAGCCAAAAGTGTTTCAAATGTATTTTCTTCTTGAATTTGCAGTATCACTTTTGATGTTGCTTCGTAAGCATATCCTTTACCTATAAAATTGGGTAAAAATGCAAACCCAATATCTGGATAGTCTAAATAAGTTCTTTTAATAAAACTGATAATTCCAATTGGTTGGATAGATGTCTTTTCTAATACTGTCCAATATATTATAGCAGCATTATTCATTATTTTTTCAATGTAGCTTGTTGCCTCAGCCAATGAATGGATATTTCTGTCGCCAATAAATGATAACCAACCCTGCGTATTTACCAATTCTAAAACAAAACGATTGTCGGCTGTAGTTATATGGCGTAACAATAATCGCTCAGTTTCAAAAACATTGTCTTTCATGCTAATTAGTTAAAATTATTTATTGGCAATAAACATATTGTTTACATAAAATCAATTTGCTACTTTACACTGTCTAAATATATTTAAAATGATTGTAAGAAGCTGTAGTTTATGGGTTATCTTTTTTTTGTTAACAAAAATTAGTTTTGCCCAGCCACCCAATGGAAAAAAATGGGCCAAAGATGGCAATAGTTTTTTCGAAGTTCAAAATGGTACCATTGTACAAACATTGTTGCCTGATTTAACTACCAAAACAATTGTATCTAGCAAAGATGTTACCCCAAACGGAAAAACAGCACCATTAAAAATTAGAAATTTCTTTTTGTCAGCAGATGCTACTAAAATATTAATCTATACCAATTCAAAAAAAGTATGGCGCTATGATACCAAAGGCGATTATTGGTTGCTCAATCTTTCTACCAAAGCCTTAACACAAATTGGCACCTCATTTCCAGCATCCTCACTCATGTTTGCAAAATTGAATGCAACAGCTACTAAAGTAGCCTATGTTAGCAATTATAATATTTATGTGGAAGATATTGCAACTGGTAAAGTAACACCACTAACAGTAAATGGTACACGAAAATTAATTAATGGCACTTTTGATTGGGCCTATGAAGAAGAGTTTTTTTGCAGGGATGGATTTAGGTGGAGCCCCGATGGTAGTAAAATAGCTTATTGGCAACTAGATGCAAAAAATACCAAAGATTATTTAATGGTAAACAATACTGACAGTGCTTATCCTTTTGCCGTGCCTGTTGAGTATCCCATTGCTGGTGAAGCACCTTCTCCTTTTAAAATTGGGGTAGTAGATATTGCTTCAGCAAATACTACATGGATGGATATTCCTACTGATCCTGTGCTACAATCTTATTTGCCTAGAATGGAATGGGCTGTAAACAGTAAATCTATCATAGTACAACACATCAACCGCAAGCAAAATTCAAGTGATGTTTTACTGTGTGATGTGCAATCTGGCAAAGCAACCACTGTCTTTCACGAAACAGACAATGCTTGGATTG
>JAAFHG010000186.1 GCA_013297585.1 Chitinophagales bacterium | reverse complement strand
TGCATACTTAGACATTATATCATGGGTAGGAAGTAAAGTGCAAAACAAAACTATGGCTACTATTATTCACGAGAAATATCTAGCGAGCAAGCACAAAGACTAAACAAACACTTGTTTACCAATTAAATATTGGCTGTAAAAAGCTGCAAGTATTATCTTTACCGCATTAATTCTTAATTAAAAAAAAATAGGGGCAATGAGTATTGCAGAAAGTAATGAGTTGGGCAAGAATATGGAAGTAATTAGCATGTTGAAAGACTATGTTGGTACTGCTGTAGACGAGACCTTGTTAGACCCAGACGATTGCTGGCAACCAACGGATTTTTTACCAGATTTAACGAAAGAAGATGCGTTTGACCAAATTAAAAGTTTAAGAGAAAGAAGTGCAGGTATACCTGATACAGTTATTACTTCATTGGTTGGTAATATGATTACTGAAGAGGCTCTACCAAGTTATCAAACTTATTTTAACTTAATGGTTAATGAGGAAAGAAATTTGGTAAGCGATAATGGTTGGGTACGTTGGTCAAGGGCTTGGACTGCCGAAGAAAATAGACATGGTGACTTGCTAAATAAATATTTGTATTTAAGCGGCCGTTGCGATATGAAAGCGGTAGAACAAACCATTCATCGTTTAATATATAATGGCTTCGATCCTAATACCAACCAAGATCCTTACAGTGCTATCGTGTATACTTCTTTTCAAGAAAGAGCTACCAAAATTTCGCATGTAAATACAGGTAAATTAGCCGATAAAGCAGGTGATAACAATTTGTCTAGAATTTGTAAGCAAATTGCAGGTGACGAGGCTAGGCATGAAAAAGCTTACAAATCTTTCATGAGTAAAATATTTGAAATCGATCCTAATGGTGCTTTAAAATCATTTGAACAAATGATGCGCAAGCAAATTACAATGCCTGCTGTGTTGATGGATCAAGGCGCTAGTAACCCAAACCTGTTTATTGAATTTTCGGCCATCACGCAAAAAATTGGTGTATACACTACTTGGGATTATGCGAGCATTATAGAACATTTGGTAAGCCTTTGGAAAATAGAACAATTAACTGGCTTAAAAGATGGTGCAGCAAAAGCTCAAGACTATTTAAGTACGTTAGCGGCAAGATATAAGCGCATTGCTGAGCGTATGAAAGTGCCAGATGATATTAATTTATCTTGGTTAAGCGGTAAGAAATTTGCTTTTTAATTAAAAATATATGAAATAGAAACAGCCGACATCTGCCGGCTGTTTCTATTTATGAAGTGTTGAATAAAATAAACTTTCTTAACCTACATAATATTATATTTTAACCATATTTTTAATAGCTTGCAATTTAAGTAAAGCTTCTACAGGCGTTAAGCGATTAATATCAATAGCATTTAGCGCATTACGTATATCGCCAAAAGTTTCAGAATGCACATCAAAAATAGAGAGTTGCATTTGTGGTGCTTCAAGGTTTTTCACAGCGCTACCTAACCGACCCAAAGGGACAGAATAAGCGATTGTAGTTTTTCTGTGGTCTGTGGACTGTGGACTGTGGACTGACTCGTCTGCGGTCTGTTGACTATCTACCGAATCACGACTATCTTCTAATTGCTTTAAAATATCATTAGCACGAGCTATTAATTTAGGCGGCATCCCAGCCATTTTTGCCACATGAATACCAAAACTATGTGTACTGCCACCAGGTGCTAGCTTACGTAAAAAGATGATTTTATTGCCTACTTCTTTATTGGTAACATGGTAGTTTTTTACCGTAGGCAACTTATCTTCTAGCTCATTCAGTTCGTGGTAGTGCGTAGCAAATAAGGTTTTGGGTGCAGCAGGCGAACTTTGCAAAAACTCTACAATGCTCCATGCAATAGAAATACCATCGTAGGTAGATGTACCACGGCCAATTTCATCTAACAATATCAAACTACGTTGCGATATATTGTTGATAATACTTGCAGTTTCGTTCATCTCTACCATAAAGGTACTTTCGCCACCACTCAGGTTATCACTTGCCCCTACACGGGTAAAAATCTTATCTGTTAAAGGTATTTTAGCCACATCTGCGGGTACAAAACTACCCATGTGTGCCATTAACGTAATTAAGGCTGTTTGGCGTAAAATAGCACTTTTACCACTCATGTTTGGCCCTGTGAGAATGATAATCTGTTGCTCTTCTGGATGTAGGAAAATATCATTAGCAATGTAGGTTTCACCAGCTTGTAGGTTACGCTCAATTACTGGATGACGACTTTCTTCCAAATGCAATTCTAAGCCATCGTGTAGTTGTGGCTTTTTGTAGTTATACTGCAATGCATTTTCAGCAAAGCACAGCAAACAATCTACAATAGCCAACACATTACCATTCACTTGAATTGGTGCTATATAATCCTGTAAAGCCAGTAATAGTTTGTCGTACAAGGCTAATTCAATGGTTAAAATTTTATCTTCTGCGCCAGTTATTTTCTCCTCGTATTCTTTTAATTCAGGTGTAATATAGCGTTCTGCATTGGCCAAGGTTTGTTTGCGAAACCACTCGCTAGGCACTTTGCTTTTGTGTAAATTGGTAACTTCTAAGTAGTAGCCAAACACATTATTAAAACCAATTTTCAGCGACGAAATACCAGTAGCTTCTGCTTCTCGTTGCTGAATACCAATTAAGTATTCTTTACCACCAGAAGCAATATTGCGTAGCTCATCAAGTTCTGCATTTACGCCTGTTTTAATCACACTGCCTTTGTTGACAGCAATGGGTGGTGCTTCATTTATTTCGTTGATAATTTTCTCTACAATAAAATGGCAAGGATTCAATGCATCGGCCAATCGCTTCAAATAATCGTTATTGCTTTGGCTCAACTGTAGTTTTATCTGATCTACCTGTTGCAACCCTTTTGCCAGTTGTAATACCTCTCTTGGATTGATTTTCTTCAATGGTAATTTACTTACCAACCGTTCTACATCACCACAAGTTTTAATAGCTACGGCTAGTTGCTTGCGCAAATCTGTTTGCAGAATAAAATAGGCCACAGCGTCTAATCGTTCATTAATTTTACCAATATCTTTTAAAGGCAAAACCGTCCAGCGTTTCAGCATTCTAGCGCCCATTGGGCTTACGGTATTATCAATGGTTTTAAGTAAACTATTACCTTCATTGGCACCAGTAGATAGCAATTCAAGATTACGAATGGTAAACTTATCCATCCACAAATAATCTTCCTTTTCCATCCGCTGTATAGCGGTAATATGTTGTAGATTGGGATGTTCTGTTTCTTTTAAATAGTACAAAACCGCACCAGCAGCCGCAATACCACTGTGCATATTTTCTATACCATAACCTTTTAAAGAATGGGTTTGAAAATGCTTGAGCAAGCTTTCAGTAGCAAATGCTTCTTCAAACAACCAGCTTTCCATGGTGTAGGTGTAAAACTTGGTACCAAACAGTTCTTTAAACTGCTTTTGGTAGCTACGCTGAAAAATAACTTCGGCAGGTTTAAGACTTTGCAGCAATTTATCCATGTATTCTGCATTGCCTTCAGCCACAAAAAATTCACCCGTACTAATATCTAAAAAGGCAACACCTAATTGGTCTTCTGTAAAATGTAAAGCCGCTAAAAAGTTATTACTATTGTGTTCAAGTAGTTTTTCGTTAGTGGCAATACCAGGTGTTACCAATTCTGTTACGCCTCGCTTTACAATGCCTTTGGCTTCTTTAGGATTTTCTAGTTGGTCGCAAATGGCAACTCTATAACCAGCTTTTACCAATTTGTGCAAATACGTATCTAGCGCATGGTGTGGAAAACCAGCCAATTGGCTGCTGTTTTCATCACCATTATTACGCTTGGTTAATGTAATGCCTAAAGCCGTAGATGCTTTTACCGCATCATCGCCAAAGGTTTCGTAAAAATCGCCCACACGAAACAGCAAAATGGCATCAGGATATCGCTGTTTGATAGCCTTATGTTGCTGCATTAGTGGGGTTTCTGTACTTGCCTTTGCCATAACAACAAATATAAGTGCCTAGTGAATAATGCTTGGCTTTTGTTATTCAGACAATGTGGGTGAGAATTAATAACTATATTTATGCAAAATACTTGTGAACGCCTTTTTTCGTAAGTAAATCCACACATAATTTAAAGCTATGAATAATACATCATTAAAAGACGGCGATAACTGCCAAGTAATAGGCGGTACGCACAAAGGCAAATCTGGCATTGTTAGAGACATCAACACTAGTAAAACTGGGCATATCACTATTACTGTGGTACAAGAAAATGGTGTACGCTTTAAAACGCTTGGTAGAAATGTGATAGTAGTTACAGACAACAAAAAAGAGGCTGCCTCATAAATAACTTTTTTCAGAATTTCTTCGGATCACTGTTGGAAAACCGAGGTCGTTTAAGCGAATCTGAAAGCGTTCATTTATTTATGAGTCAAGCCTCCTTGTATAGTATTTTAAACGTTACTATTTATCAGCTGTAGCCGTCCAATCTTTACCAAACACACGTTGCAATGCAGGTGTAGTTCTTGCAGCTACATTGGTGCGAACATTAATTTCTTGTACTTCAATTTTCTTAAACATTTGGTTGGTAACCAGTACGGCTAATAAGTTATCTAGATTTAAGTTTAGTTTAGCTTTATTACCTAGTAATAATTTAGCAGGTGCTATTAATTTATCCCACTCTTGGGTAATTTTATAGCTATCTAGTGCTGTTTTCATTACAGGTGTTACAGCAACACGCAAGCTATCACCAACTTTATTACGTAAATAATCTGTAGCTGCTGTGCCGCCGTTTTTTACAATACCAATTGCATCAACAAACGAAATTTGCTTAATACCGTTTACAAAAATTGGTGCAGACTTGGTAACGGTTTCTGTAGCAGCGTTGTCAAGTGCACCAGTAAATTTATTGAGTTGAGATGATAACCCTAATTGATCAAGGGTTTTAACCACACCCTGCATATTATCTGGTAAAACAGCCGCTAGCAGTACATCTTTACTAAAAGAGCCTTTTTGACCTAAAGTAGCAGTACCATTTTGCGCACCTAGTAATAGAGCTTCACGCAATGCATTAGCAGCATCTGCCTCTGATAATAAACTACTAGCAAGATTTTTAAGAGAATCGCAACTGCTAAGTAAAAAAGTAGATGCAAATAAAACGGTGTAAAAAAATTTCTTCATGGTCTAAAATGGTTTTGGTTAACTAAAAAGCAAATTACATGCCTATTAAACTATTTGTTTGCAGAGGTAATTATTCCTGAATAGAAATATCGCTTTTCTAGTAAAATTCTTTTAGGGTTATAAACACTTCTTGTAAAATAACTACCAACTTTACGGTTTATTCTTCATGTATTAAATATTCTAGTTTATGAACTTCTTACAAGATGCTATTAAACGCTTTAAGTACTACAAAGAATTGGGTGACAAAACCTTTGCTCAACTAGATGATAAAGATGTGTTGTTTCAGCCTTCGCCAGATAGCAATAGCATTGCAGTTATTGTGCAACACCTTTACGGCAACATGCTAAGTCGCTGGACAAACTTTTTAACTGAAGACGGCGAAAAAGAGTGGCGCAGACGAGATGGCGAATTTGAAGCTATGGCACTATCTAAAGCCGATGTTCTATCTTTTTGGAATACTGGCTGGGATTGCTTAATTAAAACGCTAGAAAGCCTTACAGAAGCCGATTTAGAGAAAACTATCACCATACGCAGCGAGCCTTTGCAAGTGTATGATGCCATTTTGCGTCAATTAGCCCATTATCCTTACCATGTGGGGCAAATAGTAACCATTGGTAAAATGATTAAAGACGAAGCTTTTACTACGCTAAGCATTGCCAAAAACAAAAGCAAAGATTTTAACGACAGCATGGGGCATAAATAAGAATCACCACATAAACACAGAAACACATAGAACGACATTTTTTAGAACCTTTGTGCCTTATGTGACTATGTGGTAGAATTACTTTTAAAGTAGGCTCGTACATTTGCCCAATGACATTGCAAGATTTGAGAATTGTTTTTATGGGTACACCTGAGTTTGCCGTTGCTTCTTTAGATGCTTTAGTGCAAGCAGGTTGCAATATTATAGGTGTAATTACTGCACCAGACAAACCAGCCGGTAGAGGCATGCAGCTTACACAGAGTGCTGTAAAAAAATATGCAGTCGAAAAAGGTTTGTACACACTTCAACCAGAAAAGCTAAAGAACCCTGAGTTTTTAGCGGAATTAAAGGGCTTAAATGCAGATATACAAGTGGTTGTAGCATTTAGAATGTTGCCTGAAATTGTATGGTCTATGCCACCAATGGGTACAATTAATGTGCATGGCTCGTTGCTACCACAATATCGTGGCGCAGCACCTATAAACTGGGCTATTATTAATGGCGAAACAGAAACAGGAGTAACTACTTTTAAACTGCAACATGCTATAGATACTGGTGATATTTTATTACAGCAAACCATGCCAATACCTGAAGATGCTACCGTTGGTGACGTTCACGATGCCATGAAAGAAATAGGCGCAGCGACTTTGGTAAAAACGATGCAGGGCTTAGCTGAAGGTAGTATTAAAGAAGTACCGCAAGAAATAGGTTACAAGGTGCAAGATTCAAGTAATGAAGTACTAGAAATTGATAATTCTAACCCATCAGATTCACCATTGACTATTAACCATTCACTAAAACATGCGCCAAAAATATTTACAGAAACTTGCGCTATTGACTGGAAAAAATCGACCGCAGAAATTCATAATTTAATTAGAGGCTTATCACCCTACCCTGCTGCATTTACGATGCTTAATGGCAAAAAACTAAAAATTTTTAGCAGCAAAAAAGAAATAGTACAGCATAATCAAGCAACAGGATTAGTAGTTACAGATAGTAAAACTTATTTAAAATTTAGCTGTAATGATGGTTTTGTACATGTATTGGACATGCAACTAGAAGGTAAAAAGCGATTATTGATAGACGAATTTCTGCGTGGCTATAGGGCATAAAAAATCCTACCCAAAAAATTTGGATAGGATGTATGTGTAGTTAAATAGAATTAATATCTGTTATAACCGCCGCCGCTATTACCACCACGATCGCCACCACCACGGTTGCCACCGCCATATCCA
>JAAFHG010000538.1 GCA_013297585.1 Chitinophagales bacterium | reverse complement strand
ACTGATTTTTGGCAAATGCAGGGTCAAGCGTAGCAATGCCTGTGCTTTCGTTGTAGGTAAATACGGCTTTGTTGGTCGCTTTTTTATCCGTACAAGAAAACATTGAACCACAAAGGCACAACGACACAACGAACCGCAAAGTTGAAAAGCTTGACGCTTGAACCTTGAACCTTGAATCTTTAAACTCGAAACATAAAATTCTTGCTTTCATCCCCCCGAATATCTTACTTTTAAAACATGATTACAAAAAGGAAAAATTTATTAGCCAATCAACGTCATTGTAAGGAACAGCTTGCCCCGACTACTCGGGGAAGCAATCTTTTTTATGTAGCCAGCATTGGCGCTACTATTCAGCGCCTGTTGTGTCACTCACTTGTACGTTTTGTAATGCTATGCAGCTTCGCGTTAGTTGGTTTTATACAGCTTGCTACCGCACAGTTAATGGCAAAAAAAGAAACCTTTACCCATGCAGATACCTTACGTGGCAGCCTTAACCCCAACAGAGATTGGTGGGATGTTTTGCGTTACGACATCACTGTAAAACCAGACTTTGAAAAGAAGACGATTGAGGGAAAAACAACAATTATATACAAATCAAATAGAGGTTTAAGCGAAAAGAAGAATCGAAAACAATATTACGATGCTATTCTTGGTATAGGCGATTCTTTAACCATGCAAATTGATTTACAAAGCTCAATTTCGAATCAGTTTATAATTGACAGTGTAATTCTTATAGATTCTTTTTATGAAAGTCGTTTGCATGACAATAGAATTAACAATAAAGGAATGATTTCAAAAAAGCTAAAGGCTTTCCAATTTGAAAACATTTGCTTAATTAAAATACCAAGCGATCACACGGTAAATGATAAAGATTCAATCACCATCTACTACCACGGCAAACCCAAAGAAGCCATTCGTCCACCTTGGGATGGCGGTTGGATTTGGCGCAAAGACGCCAAAGGCAATCCTTGGATGAGTGTGGCTTGTCAAGGTTTAGGTGCTAGTGCTTGGTATCCTTGTAAAGATTATCAAGGCGATGAACCTGATAATGGTGCAACATTAACAATGATAGTACCTGATACATTGGTAGCTGTTGCTAATGGCAGATTGGTAAAAAGTGAAACGTTAAACGTGAAATTAGGTGAAGGTTCTTCCCAATCTCAAATCTCAAATCTCAAATCTTATTCTTGGCAAGTAAAAAATCCTATCAACAATTATCTCATTATTCCAAGCATTGGTAAGTACGTCAACTTTACCGATACCCTAATGGGCGAAAAAGGCAAACTAGATTTAAGCTATTGGGTGCTTGATTATAACCTAGAAAAAGCCAAAGAACAGTTTAAGCAAGCAAAGCTAATGTTGCGTGCATTTGAGTATTGGTTTGGTCCCTACCCTTTTTACGAAGACAGCTACAAGCTAGTAGAATCGCCACATTTAGGTATGGAACACCAAAGTGCTACAGCCTATGGCAATAAGTTTGGTAATGGCTATTTGGGTAGAGATTTAAGTGGTAGTGGTTGGGGCTTAAAATGGGATTACATAATTATTCACGAAAGTGGCCACGAATGGTTTGCAAATAATATTACCACAAATGACATAGCAGATATGTGGGTGCATGAAGGCTTTACAGATTATAGTGAAACCTTGTTTACCGAGTATTATTATGGTATAGAGGCTGGTACTGATTATAATTATGGTCAGCGTAAAGGCATACAAAACGACCATCCGATAATAGGCCCTTATGGCGTAAACAAAGAAGGTAGTGGCGATATGTATCCTAAAGGTGCTAATTTGATACACACCGTTCGTCACGCCATTAATAATGACAGTTTATTTAGACAAATACTACGTGGCCTAAACAAAGATTTTTACCACAAAACAGTTACATCCACTCAAGTAGAAAACTATATCAGTAAAAAAGCGGGCATTAATTTTCAAAAAACATTCGACCAGTATTTGCGCACCACTCTAATACCGCAGTTAAATTATGTTATAGATACTGCAAAAGCTACTGTTACAGCAAACTGGACTAATTGTATTGATGATTTTGATATGCCGATAACCATTGTACCTACCGATAAGCACGTAAAAGTTTCTACAAAAACACAAACCATAAAGCTCACAAATAATGAATTAGTATGGTTTAACAAAAAAAATATCGAACGGCTTTATTACATCAAAACCCAGCAACTTGCAAGTAAACCTTAATTTTGCGTTCTTAAATATTCCCCTTCAGGGGCTAGGGGCTTATGGCAACCATTAGAAAACAGGCAATTATTTCAGGCATTTTAATGTACGCTGGCTTTGCCATAGGTGCACTAAATGTATATTTTCTCACACATTTTTTTCGCCCAGAGCAATATGGATTAACTAGGTCGTATATGGATTTTGGGCAAACCATGTTTGCATTCGCTAGTTTTGGCACAGTGGCGGTTTTATATAAATTTAGCCCTTACTATATTTCCAATCTATCGCCTAAAAAAAACGACCTACTAGCATGGGTTTTATGTTTATCAATAATTGGTTTTATACTTGTAAGCATTGCTGGCTATGTGTTTGAGCCATTTATTATTAGAAAATTTAGTAAAAATGCAGCACTATTTATAACTTATTACTATTGGGTATTTCCTTTTGGTTTGGGCATTTTATTGTTTGGCATATTAG
>JAAFHG010000368.1 GCA_013297585.1 Chitinophagales bacterium | reverse complement strand
TTACCAGATTTTTGAAAACATTACCGTAGAAAATATCACTGGTAAATGTGGCACTATCATAAGCCTTAACCCATGGAAACAGTTTTTTAATATGGAAGGAAGCACTGCTAAACCTTATGGCATTGTGCGCAACATTACCATGCAAAACATAAAAGTAACCTGCAACAAATTTGGTGATATACAAGGTAATCCTTCTGATAGTGTGTACAATATTCTATTTAAAAACATAGATGCCATTGCTACCACACCATTAAATAATAAATACACAGGTGTAAAAGCAGAAAATGTATTGGTAAATGGTGTGCCATTGGTGATTAAAAAAGAAGGGGAATAAAATTGTCTCGCAGATTTCGCAGATTTTCACAGATTTAATTGTATAACAGATCTAATTTTCTGCGATCATCTGTGTTATCTGCGGGCACAAATAGTTTTAGTGAGCAAATGAAAAAAGCAGCCCGCTGATTTCGCCAATTTTCGCAGATTTAATTGCATCATTGATAACTCCATTTCTCTGCGTACTTCTGCGTTTTCTGCGAGCAACTATTTTGCTACTTTTATCAATAACTTCGGTACACATTTATCACAACAAACTTTACTGCCATGGCTCAATTAAAAACCCAAAAAACAGAATTAAGTGTTGACGCATTTATTAATGCCATTGCAGATGAGCAAAAGCGTAAAGATGCATTTACCATTCTTGAGTTAATGGAAACAGCTACAAAGGCAAAAGCTAAAATGTGGGGTTCTGCAATTATTGGCTTTGGCGATAAACGATTGGTGTATGAAAGTGGTCGTGAATTGGATTGGTTTGTTATGGGTTTCTCACCACGCAAGCAGAATTTTGCCTTGTATATTAGCGGTGCAGTTACAGATGAGCAAACATTATTAAAAAAACTTGGCAAATACAAAACAGGCAAAGGTTGCTTGTACATTAATAAAATTGAAGAAATAGACATCAACGTTTTTAAAGAGATTATACAAAAAGGATTGAGTAAATAATAGATTGATAAGCGACTTATTTTTAAGCAAAAATGACCACCACAGAACTATTAGAAGAAATAAAACAACTAAAATCGCTGGCTGAAATAGGTTTATTGTACAGTAAAACTGAGTACGATAAAGAACGCTATCAAGAACTGCAAGGCATTAGTTTTAAATTATTAAGTCATATTACTAACCACAGCATTCAAAGTTTACAAGAAGCTTTGCCTTTGCAAAAAGATTATCCTACTGCAAAAGTTGATATACGTGGTTTAATACTATCGCCTGATAAAAAAATATTATTGGCAAAAGAAAGTGCCGATGGCAAATGGTCGCTGCCAGGTGGCTGGGCAGATATTGGCTACAGCCCTAAAGAAACCATTATTAAAGAATGTAAAGAAGAAACAGGGCTAGATGTACAGCCAACCAAACTCTTAGCAGTATTTGATAAAAAAATGCATCCGCATCCACCGCAGCCATTTTATGTGTACAAAATGGTATTCCTGTGTGAGGCCATTTCATTTAACATAAATAAAGGCTTTGATGTTTTAGATGTACAATATTTTCACATTGACCAATTACCAGAATTATCAGAAGATAGAATTTTAAAAAGTCAGATTGAATTGCTTTACAACAAAGTGATGACAGCAGATTGGCAAACATATGTTGATTAAGAAGCTACTTTTTTTATAAAATATTATACGTTTTTAACTTTTAAGCACCCCGTTTTTCATTTGAAAAATGGGGTGTTTTGTTTTTCCCATTAAATGTTAAGGAATAATAAAAAAAATGCAATCTTTTTATTTCCATCCCTCGTATTTGAGAATACCATCTTTTACCCACTATCAAATAGCGTTTCTCTTAACATTTAATGCATTAAATCATGAAAAGAATTTTTCACACCTTTCAATGGAAGCATCTAGCCATGATTCCATTAGCCATGTTGCTAAACTTTACAGCAAAAGCTTCATCGCACAGAGAAGCACCATTGATTGCCAATGACCCATTGGCCGACAACACCGATGTATATGCTTTTAGAAGCCCGGATGATTCATCTACGGTCACGCTAATTGCCAATTACATTCCTTTTCAGTTACCAGAAGGCGGGCCTAACTATTACAGTTTTAGCCCTAATGTGCGTTACGAAATTCACATTAAAAACAAAACCACCACAACTGGTGATGACATTACGTACCGCTTCACATTTACGCAAGTAAATCAAGATGGCACTACGTTTTTCAACATTCGCTTAGGCCAGCAAAATCTTAAAACCACTTACACGCTTGAAAAAAGTACTGATGGTGGCAACACATTTGTAACTATTGTAAACGGTGGTATTGTACCGCCAAACAATATTGGTCCACGTTCTATTGAAAATGGCACGGTAGGTTTAGGTAGCAATTACAACACCTTAATGACCAATGCTATTGCAACAGCTACTACAGGTGAAAAAATATTTGCCGGTCCTTCTGATGATCCATTTTTTGTTGATTTAGCTGGTGCATTTGATGTAGGCAATTTTAGACCAGAAGGCAATACTACCAATGCTACTAAGGATGGTTTAGCTCGTTTTAATGTGCACAGCATTGCTATTAAAGTGCCTATCAGTTCTTTACAAAAAGATGGTAAAACAACAGCACAAGCTACTAGCATTTTAGATGGTGATTTTGTGATTGGTGTATGGGCAAGCGCAAGCCGCCAGCAAATAAAAACATTAGCTAGCGATGGTAGTGGTACTGCAAGTTTCTCTGGCAATTGGGTACAAGTATCTCGTTTGGGTATGCCTTTAACCAATGAAGCAATTGTTCCAGTAGGCCAAAAAGACAAATGGAATACTGTAAAAACCAATAGTTCTGGTGAAGGCGCATTTATCCCTTACTTTAAAAATCCAGAATTAGCCTTATACATGGATGATTCTCAATTTGGTGGTGCGGTGCCTTCTATGAATGCATTGCGTATTCAACAAAAATCATTGGGTTCATTCGATTTTAGAAATGGCAAAAAAGGTTTGTATGGCTTAAAAGGTAATGCAGCGTTAGATGGTACAGCACTAAGTGAAGCAAATTTTGGTAGTGTATTATTACCAGATAGTACCAGCCCTAGAGCAGTAGACTTATTACCAATTTTCTATACGGGTGTGCCAAATTTAAAGCCATATCAGTTAGCAACTGGCAAGCCAGCAGGTAGTCCTTTATCAGCAGGTAAGCCATTTATCAATAACTTTTTACCAACTTTTGGCGATATGCTACGCTTAAACATGGCAGTGCCTGTTACAGCAAGAAATAGTGCTGATTTCAGCTCACTTGGTTTGGTACAAGCAGCAGTATTGGGTTTAACAGATGCTCGTTATACTACAAGTGGTACAACATTGCAGTTTATACCCAATATGGATGGTTTTCCTAACGGTAGACGTTTAGAAGATGATGTAACTACTATTGAATTACAAGCAGTATCTGGTGTTGTATTAGCAGCCATTGGTTTGTGGTACGATGATTATACAGTAGGTCAAAGCCCTGTAACACCAAGATTGGTAAATGTGCTAAGCTTTAGTGCAGGCCCTACTAAAAACGATACCACGTTTAAATCATCTTTCCCATATGTGCAAACACCATGGAGAGGCTACGATTATACTTCTAAACCAAGGTTCTAACCCATTTTAAAATAAATTTTATGAACAAAATTATAAAACTATTCACGGCCACACTGGTTTGTGTTACACTTAGCCAAAGTGTAGTAAAAGCCTCTTCTCACAGAGAAGCGCCATTGATTGCCAATGATCCATTGGCAGATAATACCGACTTATATGCTTTTAGAAGCCCATCAGATTCTAGCAAGATTGTATTAATTGCGAATTATATTCCTTTTGAGCATCCTGCTGGTGGCCCTAACTGGTACACATTTGGTGAGAATATTCGTTACGAAATTCACATTAAAAACCAAACTGCTACTACTGGTGACGATATTACCTATCGCTTCACATTTACACAAGTAAACCAAGATCCTACT
>JAAFHG010000561.1 GCA_013297585.1 Chitinophagales bacterium | reverse complement strand
ATTGACTCCACACCCTTGGGATGTATTACCAGAAGGCTTAGCTGAAGGTAGCATTGTAAAAGGTAAAGTTGTAAATATTGAAGATTATGGTGCTTTCTTAGAAATTCAACCAGGTGTTGAAGGTTTAGTACACGTAAGTGAAATTACTTGGGCTAACACTCCTATCAACGCTAAAGAATTCTTTAAATTAAACGACGAATACGAAGCGAAAGTTGTAACACTTGATAAAGATGCTCGCAAAATGAGCTTGTCTATCAAACAAATGACTGACGATCCTTGGAGCACTATTGAAAACAAATATGCTGTAGAAAGCAAACACAAAGGTTTGGTGAAAAACATCACTCCTTATGGTGTATTTGTTGAATTAGAGCCAGGTATTGGCGGTATGATTCACATCAGCGATTTAAGTTGGTTGAAACGCTTTAATCACCCAAGTGATTATGTGAAAGTTGGTGAACACATCGACATCATTATCATGGGTATTGATAAAGACAATCGTAAATTACAATTAGGCCACAAACAATTAGAAGAAGATCCTTGGAATTCTTTAGAAGATACATTTGCTATCGGTAGTACACACGAAGGCACTGTAACTCGTAAAGATGATAAAGGTGCTTTGGTACAATTGCCTTACGGTCTAGAAGGTTTTGCACCAGCTCGTCACCTTGCAAAAGAAGACGGTAAAACGGTTGTTGCAGAAGAAACTTTACCATTTGTGGTAATTGAATTTGATCGTAACGAAAAACGCATCTTGTTAAGTCATAGCCGCGTTTGGGAACAAGTTCAAGCAGAAGAGAAAGAAGCAGTGAAGAAAGAAGCAAGAGCTGAAGCTGAAAGTACTAAGAAAGCTGTAAAAGCTGTTCAAGCTAAGGTTGAAAAAACAACTTTAGGTGATATTGGTGCATTAGCTGAATTACGTGCGAAATTAGAAGGTGGCGAAGACGCTGCTAAATAATTAGTAACAAATTAGCTTTAAATACAAATTGGCCATCTCATGCAAATGAGGTGGCTTTTTTGTTTTATAGGAACGCGGATTGAACTGATTAGATGGATTTGCACGGATAGGAAAAGAATAATCTTACCTATTAAGACAAAATCCGTTTTTATCTATCTCGTCATTGTCATCAGTCTTCCTATCCTACCTTTGTACTATGACAGCATTGACAGATATAAAACAGCCCGTAATACTTTTTGATGGGGTTTGTAATTTGTGCAATGGTGCTGTGCAATATGTTATTAAACATGATGCTGATAAGCAATTTTTATTTGCATCGCTACAAAGCCAATTTGGACAGAAAGTGCTCGCAGCACATCAATTCAGTAATACCAATTTCAACTCTTTTATTCTGCTTCAAAATAGTGTTATTTATCAACGTTCAACTGCAGCTTTAATGGTGGCTAAGCAGTTAAAAAGCGCTATTCGCTTATTATATTGGTGTATAATAATACCAAGCTTTATAAGAGATGGTGTGTATAATATTATTGCAAAAAATAGGTACAAATGGTTTGGTAAACAAGACGCTTGTTGGTTGCCTACACCAGAGTTAAAGAGTCGATTTTTGGATTAAAATGCAAAGGTTTTCTTCAATAATTTAGATTTCAATTTGCCTATTTTGCTTTCTTGTAAAATGTATTTCTTTCCATCAAAATAAAAGCTTACAACTTCTTTGGTAAAAGGCTCAACCACAAAATATTCTTTCACCCCAAATTTCTCGTACACAGCCTTTTTAATTTCTAAATCGTACTTTTTATCTAGCGATAAAACTTCTATTACCAAGTCGGGTGTACCTTTTATCTTTCCATCTTTTACTATACCAAGGTTGGCTTTACTTATAAATAGAATATCTGGCTGTAAGGCATTATTACCATCAAAATACACATCAACTGGTGCTGTGATGCAACTACCTAAAGCGTTTGAATTTACAAATAAACGGATGTGCATGGCTAATTCGCCAACAATATCTTGATGTTGAAATGATGGTGCTGGCGACATATAAATAGTATTATTAATTACCTCTGCTAATGTACCTTCTGGTAGCATTTCAAATACTTCCATTGCAGTGCGAGGTGGCAATTGATGTGTTGTATTTTTTACCAAGTTCATAGCACCAAATTAAAGAATTATTCTCGAAATTTCAACATACTAAAATCACAGTAATCATTTCAATCATTCAAATCATACCTTCAAAAAAAGCCAATCCTTTTACAGATTGGCTTCTCAATATTCAAACTCACAACTATTTTAAGCCTTCATCAACTGAACACTTCTATTAATAAAGTTGGTTAATTCTGCGCCTTTTAATAAGCCTTGAGATAGTAAAGCCAAGTCAGCCAAATTTCTAATTTGCTTACCTTGTTTTTCTACATCTGGCTCTTGCAATAAAGTTGTATAAATTGGGTGATTACCATTTACAGTTAAGGTTACTTCATCTGGCATTTGTGCGTAAAACGCAGTCATACCGCCACCGGCTGCACCCATATCTTTCATACGTCTCATAAATTCAGGACGCGTAGCAACTACTGGTGCAT
>JAAFHG010000265.1:4818-5846 GCA_013297585.1 Chitinophagales bacterium | reverse complement strand
TAAACATGGCCGATGCCGCCAACCAAGATGGTGCCTTTTTATCGCTGTTTGGAATCGAATACGGTGTTTCATCTAATTTTAATGGCCATGTAATTATTTATGGTTTTAACCAATTATTAGGCTGGGAACCCAACAACTACGATATTTATAATGCCAAAAGCGATTACGATGCCTTATTTAAAAAAGTAAAAAACAACCCCAATGCATTTTGTTATTTAGCCCATCCAAGTTTTAGCGATTTTACTATGAATGGTTCTGTTTCTACAGCGTTGGCATACGCCCCATATAATGCTACTTACGATAGTGCCATTGTAGGAGTACCCTTGCGAAGCGGCCTTGCTTTTAGCACATTTACCAATTACAACAATTATCCTCTTTCTAATTATTTGGGTTATTACAGGCAATTGTTAATGGTAGGTTATCATATAGGCATTGGCTACGATCACGATAATCATTACACAAATTTTGGACGATCGAATGGTGGTCGCTTAGTTATTCTTGCACCAGCTCTAACTCGCCCAAATTTAATAGAGGCCATGCAGAAAATGCATTTTTATGGTAGCGATGACTCAAATGCTCAAATTCAATTTACAAAAGATGGTGCTATTATGGGCTCTCTACTCACTGGCACAAATTACCCAATATTTAATGTAATACACAGCGATCCGGATGGCGAACAAGCCGACAGTATAAAAATATGGAAAGGCATTAGCCAAGGCAATGGCCTGCTGTCTACACCTGTTAGTATTACTTTACAAAACAATACGGCTACCTATACTGATTATGCTATACAGCAAGGTATAGAGTATTACTATTTTGCCGAAATAAAACAAGCCGATGGCCAATGGATTGTTACCTCGCCGATTTGGTACACCAACACCACACCTTTAGTTTCGGTAAAAGAAAACGAACTGGAGTTTAGTTTTAACTTTTACCCCAATCCCGTTTCAAAAAAATTAAGCATAAGTACTAATAGTGTGGATGGTTATTTGGTTTCTATTTTCGATTTGTCTGGTAGAACCATTTTA
>JAAFHG010000265.1:900-4808 GCA_013297585.1 Chitinophagales bacterium | reverse complement strand
CAGAGTAAAAATACCTCATTCATTAAAAAATTAATTATTCAATAAAGTTGTACAACAGGTATGTATAGAAAATAAAAAAAGTCCGTTTCCTGAAAAAGAAAACGGACTTTTTATTAAGTTTTGTTCCCAATTAATCTACAATTAACTTTTTAGTACTGCTAGCTCCATCTACTTTTACAGATACCATGTAAATGCCTTTTGCCAAGCCATTAATATCTAAATTAATTGTATTAGCGCCTGTGAAAGCATATGTTTTGCTAGATGTTACTACCTGACCAACCATGTTTATTAACTTAAGCTCCACCGTACTATTGTTTTTTAAATCAATAGACAAAGTTGCTTGATTATTTGCTGGGTTTGGATAGATATAGCTGTTGTTAACGCTTAGAATAGAATTTTCAGAAATACTTACGGAGATAGTGGGAAGAGCAACCCCCGAAAAATTTAAAAGAGCTGAAATGTATTTGTGAACTACAGGCTGTTCTTGTTGTAATCCTTCGTTGCGGGTTACGGTCATTGGCACATAAAGAGCAGGGCCATTACTTGTTATTAAAGTACTTGCCAATGCGCATTTAGGTGAAGTGTAGTGAAAAAACGCTCTGCCTCTAACACTACCTGGTCCAACTGGGCTAACAATATTTGTGTACGTTGTGCCAGGGTTTGTTACGTTTATTTCTAATGTATTTATTGTTTGGGCAGTTACATCCATCATACGAGCTTTTACATTGGGGAATTCGTTCCACTTTAGCCCATTAGTTGTAACAGCTGTATCCGATTCAGCCCAAGTATACACCACATATTTGCCGTCAGCTGTGCGGCTTAATTGAATCCGCGCTTCACAACTTACTTTTTCATTATTAGCAGTACCACCCGTTGCATCCCAAGGATTGGTACTAAAGCCTCTTCCAGTAGGGAGGGCACTAGGACCTTCCGAAGATAAGGAGTCAATTAATTTAGCATTCCAAGGAGTCGTGCCATCACCAATAAAATCAAACAAATAGGGTCTGGCTCCAGGACTATGAGCATAAGAATACGATTCCGCATCCGCATTATCAAACAAATAGGTAAAACCTAATGAATCGGGATGTGCACTAACTGCCGATCGGATAGTGGTAGCAATGTGTAATTTATTATCCTTATCAACAGTGGTACCAATGCCCATGGTAAAATCAAAAAACGGAATAGCCACTAGCGAATTTACCCTAGTCGAAAAAACTTTATTCATTACAACACTCATTGCTGGGGAATTAAAATCAATACTACCTACTTTTGCCCACGCACCACCATTAACCGATTTCCAAACAATGGGTTGAAAACCAGTATTGCTTAAACTTGTGCTTGGGCTGCAACCAATATGCACCACATACCCAACACTTCCATCTTCGCTCCATGCCATATTGGCGGCAGAAATTAAATTTTTATCTCCAAGACTACTGGTTACAGCTGGAATAACAGAATCGCCACTCCAAACAAATACGCCAGAGTTAAACGACCCTTTAATTACACGAGCTCCTCTATAAAGTTGTGTAGCTGCTGTTGTTCCATTCGCGTCTTGGCTAACGTTTCCCAAAGCTACAATGTTACCGTTATCTAAACTTTGAAAATCTAAACGAGCAAAATCGGTTTTGCCTAAACCTAATGCTGGTGCTAGTGACGGCAAATATTGCTGGGCATTTAATACAGAACTTGGTGTATTGGTATTGTTAGCTGCATTTAACTGCTTACTTGCAAAAGCATTACCAACCCAACCAAGGGCAGTTTGTGCCTGTGTTACAGGCCCCATTGCTACAATATAGGCATTATCAATAAGCGTATTGGTTGTGGGGCTCATTGGGTTATATATCCCACCTTGCGGGTAACGCGCCCAATAGGTATCGTTATTCCATATACAGGTACTGTCCCAGGTAGCACCCCAATTTTGAGACACCATACCCACTAAAACACCAGATTCGGCAGTGGTAGTGGTTGGTACTGGTAATGGTTGGTAGTAAGCCGATTTTCTGTGAACAAACGATACCGCATTCAAATCCTCGTTATATTGCAAAGGCTTAGAGTTTTCTACCAACACGCCATAAATGTTCATGGATCCTGAAATGGTTTTCCAAGTAGTTACAAGAGTGGAGGTGTTGCTTGTTTTAAGCCCAGTGGTGCTTGTTTCTTCTTCAGTAGCTGTAGCTTGAGTAGCTTGATAATTAGAAGGTTTTGTGCGTTCAATAACATTATTTCTGCTGCTTATACTCTCATTAATTTTTTGGGCGGCATTCTCAGTACCAGTTTTAAGAGAAGTTATGTTTTTTTGTTGAGGAAAAGCAATTATTGCAACCAATAATGCTGAACCTAGGAGTAATCGTTTTTTCATAGTTAAGTTAGTTTATGTCGTTATATCAAATGTACACCCACTTTTGTTTTGCTTATTACGCAACAATATAACTGGTTTGTTTTTTATTATAACTGGATAAACGCACGTTACACATGGTATTTGACCACTTGTTTTTTGATTAAAAGAATTTCTTGAGGCTTTGCTTCGGAGTCATCCCCATATTTTGAGCCACGAATTTCACAAATTAACACGAATAAATTTTGTTAGTGCAATTCGTAGCTAGATACTTTGGAGGCTGTGTTTCGGGGTTACTGATTGGGTTGATATTTTTTGAGACATTACTGTTTGATAGCTCACAAGCTATGGCGTTTTATAGTAAGTGCCAAACATTTTTTAAGTATAACTTGAATAGTTTTTATGGGTAAATCTTGGTTGGCATCTACTAGCATAATTTTCATACGAACTCTCTTTTCAACCATCAATTGTGGGTGTTCAATCTGCATACCTTCTACAATGCCAATGTAAGGTTGTTTGTATTTTTTATGAACCCATAAATAGCAAAACATTTTTCCTTTGTAACAAAAAAAAGGCATTCCGTATTTCCATGCAGTAGTTATTTCTTCGTTTTGTGCAAGAATAATTTCTTTAAGTGCCAATAAACAGCTTTTTATGGGTTCTTCTTTGTTGAGATAAAAATTATCTAAAGCATTTTCCAAATTTATTTTTTAAAACAAATAGCTTACGATCTTAATAGCTTCGCATCTTTATAAAGGTATAAATTTCATTGGCGTAAAAAATGCTATTTATTGCTGAGAGTTTAATATACAGCTACAAATATTTCCACTTCTGCATTCTCGGGATTTAGCGCTTTTTCGCCATAAACCTCAAAATCTGCTGTATAAACACGTTGTAAATCTGCTTTCCAAATGGCTAACCATTCGTTAAACACAATCCCTTGCATTAAGTTTCCTTTTGCTGTGCGCTTAATGTAATTGCCTCCATTAAACCCTTTACCTGTTAAGCCAGCGGGTATTTCATCCAAAGAAGAAACCCTGCATCCTAAAAGAGTGGTGTAAGGTTTGGTATGGTCTTTCTCATAATCTGTATAAATACAGTAAAGTGTATTATCTATTTTATTTGGAATTTTTTCTATCCAACCTTGCGACATAAATTCTGCCCAAAGAGCCGGAATGTCTATAGTTGCCTTACCGTTTTCATTTGTTGTACGAATAGCTAAACCAATAATGCTAAAGCTTGAAATTTTTTGTTGATTCATAGAAATTGTATTTTAAAATTGTTTTACAAAAATACAGGTAGGAATTGACACTAGTATGTCATAGGTAAAATGGCTTTTAATGTAAAACCATTAAAGTGTTATGAAAAATGCTTATTTAATAAAACCTCAGCTGGCTATGATTACATTACGTAGGATGTGTAGTTATTATTAGGTGCTTGTTACCTGATTGAACCAATTAAATAACGCTTTTTTAATTTTTATCCTACATTCCTTTTTATAACTTCGTAAATTAAACCATTTTACATAAAAAATTTACATGAATAAATTTAATCGCACTAAAATTGTGGCTAC
>JAAFHG010000265.1:0-890 GCA_013297585.1 Chitinophagales bacterium | reverse complement strand
CCATGGGACCCGCCACTGCCGATATAGCAGTGTTGGAAACTATGTTTAATGAAGGGCTGGATATTTGCAGAATTAATTTTTCGCATGGTGATTATGAAGCAGTATTACATACCATTGAAAACATTAGGACTTTAAATAAAAAATTAAACCGACATGTTGGTATTTTAGGCGATTTACAAGGCCCTAAATTGCGAATTGGTACTGTTAAAAATAATGCAATAAATTTAATAACAGGCCAGGAAATTGCTATTACCACAAAGGAATTAGAAGGAGACGAAACACAAATTTATATCACTTACCCCCAATTTCCTCAGGATGTAAAGGTGGGCGAAACCGTTTTAATAGATGATGGAAAATTGCATTTAAAAGTATTGGATACCAATGGGAAGGATAGCGTACGTTGTTTGATTACAGTTGGCGGAGTTCTATCTTCAAAAAAAGGGGTTAATTTGCCCAACACTAAAATTTCGTTGCCTTGTTTAACTGTAAAAGATATTCGTGATTTAGACTTTGCACTTGAACAGGATTTTGATTGGATTGGTTTGTCGTTTGTAAGAAGCGTAACAGATATTGTTGAGCTAAAAGATATTATTAAGCATAAAGGCAAACGCACGCGCGTAGTTGCAAAAATAGAGAAACCCGAAGCCATAAAAGATATTGATAATATAATTGATGTAAGCGATGGTGTTATGGTGGCGCGAGGCGATTTAGGCGTTGAACTGCCCATGGAACGGGTACCTTTGTTACAGAAAATGATTGTAAATAAGTGTGTGGAAATTGGTAAACCTGTTATTATTGCCACACAAATGATGGAAAGTATGATAACCAGCTACACTCCAACACGGGCAGAGGTAAACGATGTGGCCAATGCAGTAATGGATGGTGCAGAT
>JAAFHG010000655.1 GCA_013297585.1 Chitinophagales bacterium | reverse complement strand
ATATTAATTTGTGCCGATTGCAAGCCATAAATTCCAAGAATATCATTAGGTATTCTTTGAGATGAATTGGCAAACTGATAGTTAGCCTGCTCACTAGCACTTGCTACCGCAGTTAAGTTGATATTGTGTTCTTTAATTTTTGTTTTGTAAGTGAAAATATTCTCCACTTGCCACTCTGCATTTTCGTTGTACGAAATACTACCATTGGCATAACCACTAGCTACACCACTTTCAGACAGTTTAGTATTGTAGTTTAAGCCCTTATAGTTCCATGATCTACGGCTGGCGTTAATGCGATAGTTGAAACCTTTAACCGGACTAATATCTAAGAAAAGATTTAGGATGTCGTTACGGTTGTTTTGCTGGTTTTGTGTCTCGCGTAAGTTTAAAAGCGGGTTAAAGCTTTCTTGATTACCACCAGGGCGAACATTTAACGAACCATCTGCATTGTAAATATTACCTAAAGGCGAAGCTGTAACAATTTGTCGTACAATGCCACCCACGTCTGGCGTACTTGCAACTGAGGTTTGAAATGACGTATTTAGACCCATTTTTAACCAACTGTTTATAGTTTGATCAACATTTACCCTTAAAGTACCCTTATTAATTTTAGTAGTAGGTACAATACCAGACATGTTTTGGAAGTTAAGCCCTACGTAAATTTTAGTTTTCTCGCTACCAGCAGAAAAGCTCAAATCATGGTTTTGAATATTTGCTGGTTTAAGTATTTCGGTAGACCAATCAATAGACCTATTTTCAGCTATTGCAGCCAATTCATCTGCACTAAAAATAAGTGCATCAGAACGTAGGATGTTGTTATTTACGGCTCTATCTGCTTCACGTTTTAGCTGCGCAAATTCTGGCCCTGTATACACTTCAAAATTTCTTTTAGCAGTTTGTGTACCCAAATAACCGTTATAATTAACAGTAAGTTTACCAGTTTTCCCCCTCTTGGTAGTAATAAGTACTACACCATTAGATGCTCTTGCCCCATAAATAGCTTGTGCAGATGCATCTTTCAAAATTTCTATCGATTCAATATCATTCGGATTTAAATCGTTGATAGCACCAATACGTACACCATCGGCTATTACAATAGGGCCTGTACCACCACCGATAGAACTTTTACCTCTAATTAAAATACTTGATGAACCGCCAGGACCTGCGCTATTGGTAGTAACCATTACACCAGCTGCTTTACCTCTAAGCATTTCACCTACATCTAGTGTCGCATTGCGAGTTGCTTTTTCTGGTTTTATGGTGGCAACTGAGCTTATAACATCGCTTTTCTTTTGCGAGCCATAACCTATCACAACTACTTCATCTAAGGCACCAGATAATGATGTTAGCGTTACATCTACCGATGTTAAATTACCAATTTCAATCTCCTGTGTTTTAAACCCAACGTAAGAAATAATAAGCTTCATGCCAGCAGATTTAGCAGGAATACTTATTGTATACGTACCATCGTTACCTGTGGTTGTAACTGTTTTTGTACTTTTTAATTGTACCGTTGCACCCGATAAAGGAGTGTTATCTGATGAAGCAACTTTACCCGCAATTGTCTTTGTTTGTGCTAAGGTAATGATGCTGCATAAAACCAAAGAAATAAAGAGTAGAATTTCTTTTTTAAGCATAGCAATCTAGTTTAAATAATGATGAAGAAAATTTCATTTGAGGCTGTAAATTGCTAAACAATCGAGCATGTAAATAATATTGAGAGCTATTTATTTACTACAACGTTATAGTAATATTATAGTAACAATCATATCTGGTAACAGTGAGTATTTGGCAGCAGAAAATTAGTAAAATTCAGTAGCTACAATAATATCCTTCAATAAAAACTTATGCCATTAAGAAGCCTTATTTTGTTGAGTTACGCCCTATCAATTCTGAGTTAATAACAGTTTTTTCATAAATAAATTGATGCCCTTTTTTCTCAATCAATCTAAATAAAATTGAAGCGGCCTCTCGCCCAATTTCGTAGGCAGGTTGGGTAATAGTAGTCATAGATGGGCATAGTAATCCTGCAGTTTTTAGGTTAGAGAAACAAATTACTTTCACATCTTCTGGAATTCTCAATTGTAGTTCCTTACAAACTTCGTAGGCTATTATAGCTAGGCTTTCAACACAAGCAAATATACCATCTGGCCTATCTGTGCGCTGCAGCAGTGTTCTTATTAAGTTG
>JAAFHG010000337.1 GCA_013297585.1 Chitinophagales bacterium | reverse complement strand
CACCAAGCCCAAAACCAATTAAACTGCCATAAATATGTGCTCGCTCACTTACATCCGTAAAGTAGCCATTGTCATTACGCATCAGCTTATCACCACCGCCTTTATAGTAGTCAGCAACAGGCCAGTCTTTGGCACGTAAGTCTCTTTTGTTTGAGTAGTTAAGTGTATTAGCCGAGATGAAACTATTGTTCAAAATATAGCAATCTAAATCGCCATCAAGGTCATAATCAAAAAAGGCAACTTGTGTGCAATAACTACCTTTATTGGTTAAGCCATATTTCGCTGCTTGTTCTGTAAATGTGTTGTTGTGGTTATTGATATACAATCTATTTTGCGGCGCTAGGCCTTGTGTATAACCAGCATTAGACACATAAATATCCAACCAGCCATCATGGTTAATATCTGCCATCACCACACCAGTACTCCAATCGTTTTGCTTAGTAATACCAGCAGTTGCAGTAATATCTTGAAACTTAAAATCGCCTTTGTTCAGGTACAATTTATTTGCACCCATGTTGGCTGTAAAAAAAATATCAGCTAGCCCATCATTGTTAATATCACCAATAGCTACACCACCACCATTATAAAAGTTACGGTAATTGAAAATATTAAAATCTTTTGTGCCTTCAACCTTATTTACAAAGTCTACACCAGTATTATTAGCTAACTCAAATAAGGCAGTAGTTACAGGTTTACTACTACATGATACCCCTACAATCAACCATATTGCAGCAATACATAACCATATGTTTATTTGCTTTTGTCGCATTATTTTTTTGCAGGTATTTGATATAAAACTGGTGCTTCGTTATTCTGTAAAATCAATACATGAGGCTTACCATTTGCCTTCAGTTTTTTGATATCTTTTATTTCGCCTCGGAGTGAAACACCTGTAGATACAGCATTTGCAGCAGTAAAGTAACCTTTACCATCATTGAGTAAAACACCACCTAAACTTGCATCTAATCTGCCAAACTGTGGTACTAAATCAAAATCATTTCCACCATACACAATGTCCTTAAAACCATCGTTATTTAAATCAACAACCGTCATTACATTGATGCAAGATAACTGAGCAAGAAACGGCAACGCTTGTATTTCAAACTGTCCATTGCCTTTATTAATGGCCACAATAGAACTGGTATAATTAAATTGCTTAACCAAAGTTGTACTTACTATTTTTTCAGGAAATAGCTCTTGAATAGACTTTTTAGAAAACACTTCATGCAGTAAATTCTGCTTCTTTAAAATAGGCAACTGCGCCTCTAATTCATGCTTTAAAAACACAGTCATGTCTTTGCCATTTACTGTATGTGTCATTATTTTATCTAGCGTACCATTTTGGTCAAAGTCATTAACCCAAAGCTTTACAGGATTTTTTTCATCTGGATGTAAGTAAAAGTTGTTGCCAATATTACCAATCACTAAATCCGTTTTCCCATCACCATTTACATCAGTTGCAACAATACTTCGCCACCAACCAAATAGGTTAGATAAATTGGTAGTTATTTCCTCAAAATGTTTGTTTATAAATGAAAATACACGAGGCGCCATCCATTCACCTACAATTATCAATTCTGGTTTCGTATCGCCTGAAACATTTGCCCACACAGCACTTGTAACCATACCAATATTGACAATTGCACCTATTTTATCTTTTGGCAAATCTGTAAAGTGGCCTTTACCATCGTTTACATAAATGTGACTAACAGGGTCTACACCATACTTTAATGGTACACTTCTACTACCTACAAACAAGTCTAAATCTCCATCATTATCAAAATCGCAAGCGTTAGCTATTGCAACGTTTGTATTGCTTAGTGGAAATGCAGATGCATCTAAACTAAAGTTGCCTTTACCATCATTTTTATACAAGCGATGCTGCAATTCTCTGCTATTTGCTTCGCTAATATTATTACCTCCAGCACCTACAAATAAATCTAAATCCCCATCGCCATCACTATCAAACAACAAAGTTGCTATATCTTCAAAAGCAGCAAATTGTGTAAAGCCATTTTGAGGTTTCTTACTAAAACTACCATTGCCATTTTGCAAATACAATTGACCAGACTGATTAGTAGCACCACCAATAAATATATCATCAAGACCATCACCATTTACATCGCCTATAGCAGCCTGCGGCCCTTCTCTAGAAAGCATTTTAGGGATATTTTGCTCGGCATAAAAGTCTACTACATCATCTTCTTGATGCTTCTCAAAATTACTATTTACTAATGCTAAAAATTTAGTATCGTCACTACCAAATGGATTAATTGACGGCCTTTTAGCCTCATCTTGCCTTAGTTCATAATGCTTATTCAACTGCGGCTTTTTAATAGTTGTAACAGAAAAATCTGGCCAAGTAATTTCCATTACATCTATACTTGTAATTTTACCTAAGCCAATGGTTTGTTTATAATCAACAGATGATTGAAAGCCACGAACAGGCTCAATTTCTCTTGATATAATTTGATTGCCTTGATAAATCTTTATTGTTGCGCCTACGGCAAAAGTGTTGCCACCATTACCTTTTAGCGAAACACTGACGTAGTTATTTTGATTCAATTGCCTCGCATTATTCTTGTAAACAAATGCAGGCTGATTCTCATTATTTACAACCATGTCAAGGTCGCCATCATTATCTAAATCGGCATAAGCAACTGTGTTTGAAAACGATGGTTTTGTAAAGCCCCATTGCTCACCTATATCTTCAAATTGCAGGTTGCCTTTATTGCGGTAAGCCTTATTGAGTAAAGGTGTTTGAGGTATTTTCTTGATTAAACTATCAGCAATATTTTGCTTGTTACCCGTCACCAAAATACGCTGGTACATATCACTTGAAAAGAAGTCTAGAAAGTCAAGATTACTCAAATCTCGATTGATACCATTACACACATAAATATCATTATAGCCGTCATTGTCTGCATCAAATAATACAAGCCCCCAGCTCCAATCTGTAGCAGATATACCACTTGCGTTAGCTATGTCTATAAACTTTCCGTTCTTGTTATTCAGCTGTAAACAGTTGCGCACATATTGGTTGTAAAAGCCCGCTTTTATCTTACTTCTATACAAGTCTACATTATCAAACGTACCCGTAGTTTTTAAGCGATAATCATCAGGCGGTAACATATCTGTGGTATAAATATCTGGGTAGCCATCGTTGTTAACATCTACAATATCTGTACCCATAGACGACATGCTTATGTGTTGCGTCCAAGTTTCTAATTCATCTTTAAATGTGCCATTTTTTTGGTTGATGTATAGATAATCTCTTTCTAAAAAATCGTTACCAACATAAATATCAGGATAGCCGTCACCATTAACATCGGCAACAGAAACACCCAAACCAAAACTTAATAAACTTGTATGAATACCTGCTTGCTGCGATACTTCTTCAAAGTGTTGATTGGTATTTTTATACAAATGATTACCACCACCTTTGTATTGTTCAGGAACTTTCCAGGCAGACAATGCAGAGTCACGCATGCCCTGATAATTCAATGTTCCAAAAGGTATTGGACTATTGTCAATAATAAAGCAATCTAAGTCGCCATCTTTTTCGTAATCAAAAAAAACGGCTTGCGTACTATACCCTGAATGATCTAACCCATATTGTTTTGCGGCTTCTGTAAATGTGTTGTTGTGATTATTAATATACAATTGATTGAGGCGAATATTTTTACCAACATGACCAGAACTACAGATGTAAATATCTAGCCAACCATCAGCATTAACATCTACAAATGTTACACCAGTGCTCCATTGGCCATTCTGCTGAAAGCCAGATTTAGTAGTAATATCATCAAATTTAAAGTTGCCTTTATTGAGGTAGATCTTATTATCGCCAAGGTTTGAAGTTAATACTACATCGGGCAATCCATCATTATTAATATCGCCTAAAGCAACACCACCACCGTTGTAAAAATTACGAAACTGAAAGCTATTTTCTTCCTTGTTATCAACTACAGTATTTTCAAAATGAATACCAGTGCTATCGTTATCCATCAATTGAAAAAGTGTCTCTTTTTCTTTTGCTGTGTTACAAGATACAAAGTGCATAGCACAAGTAATAAGTACCACTAATTGGCAATAATTTCTAAACAACGACCTACTATTTATTAAACCAATTTTCATTAATATTTTCATCTTTTCAATAGTCACGCAATCATTAACGCCGCTTTAATTAGCGATTAACTTTGTAAAGCACAGGGTATTCATTGTTTTGCAAAAGCAATAAATACTTACCATTTTTTGCAGAAATTTCAACCATGTCTTTAATATCGCCACGTTGTAAAATGCCAGATTGATTGGTGCCAACCCACTTAAAATTGCCTTTGCCATCATTTATTAACACATCACCAAAACTTGCATCTAACCTTTCAAACTGA
>JAAFHG010000133.1:3634-9052 GCA_013297585.1 Chitinophagales bacterium | reverse complement strand
TTTTTAGCTTTTTAGCGGCTGCCACCACTTCGTTATAATAAGCTGTTGGTTGATATTGATACTAATAAATTGGTCGCCTTTTTGCATAGTACCTTCTACAATTTTAGCAGTTGTGCTTACAGAATCTACCACCGCAGGAAAGCGAATGGCAACAAAATCTGCATTACCGCCATCTTTCGCAAGTTCTTTTGTCAAGCCATTTGGTATATTGATGGTAATAGTTTGGCTATCTCGTTTTACAGTAAATGTTTTGGCATCTTTAAATACCACATCTGATGTTTCGTCACCAAAATACGTAACAGGTCTATTGTCTATAGCAATGATGTTATCACCATCTTTTAAGCCAATTTTTTTAGCCAAGTCGTTGGTAGCAACACCATATTGCATATTTTTAACTGGTAGCATTTGATCGCCCCAGTATGCTGTAATGCCAATGAAAATAATGATAGCCAATACCACATTTACAACCACACCACCAATCATAATTATTAGGCGCTGCCAAGCTGGTTTGCTTCTAAATTCATAATCTGCAGGCGGTAGTTTCATCTGTTCTTTATCCATACTTTCATCTACCATACCAGAGATTTTTACAAATCCCCCAAAAGGTACCCAACCAATACCGTATTCAGTTTCGCCACGTTTTATTTTAAACAAACTGAAATAAGGATTAAAGAATAAGTAGAATTTTTCTACACGGCATTTAAAAAACTTGGCAGGCACAAAATGCCCTAGCTCATGCAGTACTACCAAAATTGAAAACGACAAAATAAATTGTCCTGTTTTAACCAATGTGCTGCCCCAATCAATCGCTAATAATGTCATAAGATACCCCCAACCCCTAAAGGGGAGTTTTAAAACTTGTTATTTTTTAAAACAAGCTTTGTTTGTTGAAAAAATATTTATTCGCTTTGGTAAAAGCTGAAAAAAGAACTAAACGTTGCAGTAGGTACTTCGCTAACTCAGTATAAACTTGCAACAACAGCTACATTGAAATACAAATGCTCGTCCCAAAAATACATCCTTTAGGGTTGGAGCATCACATTTGAATCAACGAAGCGGCAAATGTTCTTGCTTCGCCATCGCTATCGTAATACTGCTGTAATGTAGGCTTTTCTATAAATGTAACCTTGTTTAAAGCTTGCTCTACCACTTCTGTCATGTCTAAAAAGCCAATTCGATTTCTTAAAAACGCATACACTGCCACTTCGTTGGCTGCATTTAAAATGCATGGCATGTTGCCGCCTTTGTGTAAGGCTTCGGTAGCAAGCACCAAGTTTCTAAACGTACGTAAATCTGGCTCTTCGAAGGTTAAAGTACTCGGTTTTTTAAAATCGTAACGTGGAAAATCGCTAGGTATGCGCTGTGGAAAAGCCATGGCATACTGAATAGGCAGCTTCATATCGGGCAAGCCCATTTGTGCTTTTACGCTACCATCTTCAAACTGTACCATACTGTGAATAATGCTTTGCGGATGCACCATTACCTTTATTTGGTCTGGCTTTAAATTAAACAACCACTTCGCTTCAATCATCTCAAGCCCTTTGTTCATAAGGGTTGCAGAGTCAATAGATATTTTTGCACCCATGGCCCAATTAGGATGTTGCAGGGCATGGTCACGTTTTACATTTACCAAATAATTTGGCTTACGACCCAAAAATGGACCGCCGCTAGCGGTTAATATAATTTGCTCAATTTTATTACGCCCCTCGCCTACTAAGCATTGAAAGATTGCTGAATGCTCACTATCAACAGGAATAACAGCCACGCGTTTTTCAAGTGCTTTTTGCATTACAATATCGCCTGCTACTACCAAGGTTTCTTTATTGGCCAAGGCAATTGGCTTGCCATTTTCTATAGCTTGCAACGTAGGTTTTAAGCCTGCAAAGCCCACAATAGCTGCTAGCATCATATCGTAGCAATCCATGGCTGCTACTTCTTCTAAGGCTTTTTCGCCTGCAAATACCTTTACATCGGTTTTTGCTAGAGCTTCTTTTACTATGTGATATTTTTTATCATCACCAATTACTACGCAATTGGGATTAAATTTTAGTGCTTGTTCTATTAATAGTTCGTGGTTGCTTTGAGCCGTTAATACTTCAGCCGAAAACTTATCTGCATGCGCAGAAATGACGTCTAAAGCTTGCGTACCTATAGAACCTGTAGAACCAAATATTGCGATGCGTTTTACCATGAGGGTGCAATATAAATACAATAAAATTAACGCTGAAGTAAAGAAGACGTTAAGAATGTTTTCAAATCATCTGCCAATTGTCTGTCGTTGCTTAAACGTGGTACTTTGTTTTGTCCGCCTAGCTTACCAATGTGCTTCATATAATCTATAAAACCATGCTTTCGTACGGGTATAATTTGCAAGGTTTGCAGAATATTACCACCAATTAAATCATCATAATACACATTTTTGGCTCTTAAGTTGGTGTCAACTAGTAGCGAAAAAGCTTCCATATCAGTTGGTGGCGTTTCAAATTCTATTAACCACTCATGGTAGCTTTTACCATTGCCTTGTTGTATAAACGGAGCTACGGTAAATTCAATCACATTTACACCAAATTGTTTTGATGCAGCTAGTAAAGCCTGTTCAACTTCTTCGCCAATAACATGCTCACCAAAAGCAGAAATAAAATGCTTAATACGACCACTTACTACAATTCTGTAAGGGTTAAGGCTTACAAATTTTACCGTATCGCCAATACTGTAGCCCCACAAACCTGCATTGCTATTAATAATTAAGGCATAATTCTCTCCTATTTTTACATCTTTAAGCGTTAAGCGTGTAGGCTGCTCATTAAAAACTTCTGCCGCAGGCACAAACTCAAAAAAGATACCACTATTGGTATTTAATAATAATCCGGGTGCTTTTTGAGTGTCCTGAAAGGCGAAAAATCCCTCGCTTGCAGGATACAATTCTACTACATCTATGGTTTTACCAATACTGTCAAATAGCTTGGCTTTGTAAGGCTCAAAATTTACGCCACCTTGTACCATCACGCTAAAATTTGGAAAGAGCTCACTTATCTTTTTGCCACTACGTTCTACCAATCGGTCAAAATACATTTGCATCCACGGTGGTATACCACTTATCAGCGTCATATCTTGGTTAATGGTTTCGCCTACAATAGCATCTAGTTTTGTTTCCCAATCGTCAATACAATTGGTGGTATAACTTGGCAATTGATTAGTGCGCAAATATTTAGGTATGTGGTGGTTTACAATACCACTTAATCGACCTGTAGGAATATCTGCAATGCGCTCAAGTTCTGGCGAGCCGCTCAAAAAAATCATTTTACCTTTTACAAAAGCATGGTTACCTGTTTCTGCCATGTAACACAGTAAAGCGTTACGTGCAGTATCTATATGGTTGGGTATAGAATCTTTAGTGACGGGTATATATTTTACACCGCTTGTAGTACCGCTTGTTTTGGCTAAATAAATAGGCTTACCTTTCCACAATACATTGTGTTTACCATCTTTTATTTGAGCGATGTAGTCTTTAATTTGTTCGTAATCTCTTATAGGTACAGCTTTGGTAAAATCGCCATGAGAGTGAATATTTTGAAATTGGTGATCTTTACCAAACACAGTATTTCTACCAACTTTCAGTAAGTTTTTAAAAATCGCTTCTTGATCTTGCAAGGCCGTGTGCGATTCTTTAATAATTTTTTTATGTATGTAGCTAGCAAATGGTTTTGCAAGCAATGACTTCAAGTTCATGTTACAAATGTAACCGCAGATTTAATTGATAGTAACCGCTGATTGAAATGATTTCAGTGATTTGCATGAATTACATAAGCGAGGTGATTGAACGCAAATTATGATGATTATTCATTATACTTAATCTTGATAAACATGATAACCTGCGTTCTATTATATTAATTAGCGGTCATCATAGCCACAAAATCATCAAATAAGTAGCGGCTATCGTGTGGGCCAGGTGTTGCTTCGGGGTGATATTGTACACTAAACGCAGGCTTGTTTTTTAAACGAATACCTTCTATACTATTATCGTTTAGGTTTAAGTGTGTTACCTCAATATTGTTGTGGTTTTTAACCGCTTCAGGGTCTACACCAAAACCATGATTTTGTGTGGTTATTTCACACTTACCAGTAATAATATTTTTTACAGGGTGATTTAAACCTCTGTGGCCATGGTGCATTTTAAACGTAGGAATACCATTTGCTAAAGCCAATAATTGGTGACCTAAACAGATACCAAATACTGGTTTTTCTTCTTGCAAAATATCTTTAATAGTTGTTACTGCATAAGGCATTGCGGCAGGGTCACCAGGGCCATTTGAGATAAAATAACCGTTAGGGTTAAACTCTTTTAAGCGAGCCAAAGGTGTTTTTGCAGGATGTACACGTACATGGGCACCACGCTCTACCAAGCAATTTAAAATATGCTTTTTTACACCAAAATCTAATACAGATACTTTTATGGCAGAGTTTACATCGCCGAGTTCGTATTCAGTTGGTGTGCTTACAGTGCTTGCCAATTCTAAGCCATCCATATTAGGACAGCTTGCTAGTTTTGCTTTTAATTGGTCTACATCTAAAATATCAGACGAGATAATGCAGTTCATAGCACCTTTTTCACGTACATGCGCTACTAAAGCCCTCGTATCTATATCTTCAATCGCCACAATTTTATTCTCAATTAAGTATTTATCTAGCGAGCCAGTTGCTTGAAAACGGCTAAACAATTCTTCTAAATTTCTAGCTATTAAGCCGCTTATTTTCACTGTATCGCTTTCTACATCGGTAGGCTTTACGCCATAGTTACCAACGTGTACATTGTTCATAATCAATACCTGACCAGTGTAACTTGGGTCTGTGAATACTTCCTGATAGCCCGTCATGCCGGTATTAAAACAAATTTCACCAGTGGTAGTACCTATTAAGCCAAAAGCTTTACCATGAAAAACGTGCCCGTCGGCCAAAACTAAAATTGCAGGTTGTTGTGTGGTAGCCATTGCTGATTTACGATTTGTGATTGATAATTTGTGATTTTAATGATTGTTTGATTATCGTTAAAAACAACAAACTTTAGGTTGCGCAAAAAATTTTTGCAAATTAAACCCGATAATTTTAAACTATACCTATAAAATTGTAAAACTTATACCCAAAGTAAAAACTTATAATAAAATTTACAATAAAAAACGTGAGAGAAATAACAATTAGCTTAATGTTTTCTTCACAACTATATACAATTAACCAGTTCTATTACATAAAAAATCCCGCCAAAGTAGACGGGATTAAACGCATTAAAAACTAAGCTGCGTTAATAGGCTGGCTGTAAACCAATATTGTAAAACATAAAGCTCCATTTATCGGTTTGTTCTTCTATCATTTGTTGGGTGCTTTTGCCAGCACCGTGACCCGCTTTTACCTCAATGCGTATTA
>JAAFHG010000133.1:0-3624 GCA_013297585.1 Chitinophagales bacterium | reverse complement strand
GTTTTTACCAGTGTGTTTTTCTTGCATATTGGCTGCAAATTTAAAGCTATGTGCAGGCACTACACGGTCGTCATGGTCGCCTGTAGTAACCATAGTTGCAGGGTAAGCAGCCGGCTTTACATTGTGTACAGGTGAATAATGGTAAATGTATTCAAACATCTCTTTGCTGTCTTCGCTAGTGCCATAGTCGTAAGCCCAGCCAGCACCTGCGGTAAACTTGTGGTAGCGCAACATATCCATTACACCCACAGCAGGAAATGCCACTTTACAAATACCCGGATTTTGTGTAATACATGCGCCAACTAATAAACCACCGTTTGAGCCACCTTCTAAAGCCAAATATTCGGTGCTGGTGTATTTATTGTCTTTTAGGTATTGCGCAGCCGCCATAAAATCATCAAATACATTTTGCTTTTTGGTTTTAATGCCTTGCTCGTGCCAGGCCTCGCCATACTCACCACCACCACGAATATTTGGCACGGCAAATACGCCACCGTTTTCTAACAAAATAATATTTGAGGTACTGAAATAAGGCGTAAGACTTACGCTAAAACCACCATAACCGTATAACAAACAAGGATTTTTACCATTTAACTGAATACCTTTTTTGTAAGTGATAATCATAGGTATTTTAGTACCATCTTTTGAAGTATAAAACACTTGCTTAGACTCGTAAGCGGCAGGATTGAATTTCACTTGCGATTGCTTGTATAAGTCACTTTTACCAGAGCCAATATTGTACTTGTAAATAGTGGCAGGGCTTATGTAAGAAGTGTAAGTAAAATATAATTCTTTGTCTTTTATTTTGGCAGAAAAACCACTTGCAGTACCTAAGCCTGGTAATGCAATTTGGTGTAACAATTTACCGCCCATCGTGTATTGATACACTTTTGTAACCGCATCTTTTAAATAAGAGCAGAACAAATAGCCACCACCTGTTGATGCCGATAACACTTCTGGTTTTGCATCTACAAATGGTTGCCAGTTTTCCATGGTTGGGTTTGTAATTGGTGCTATTACAATTTTACCTGTTGGTGCATCTTTATCGGTTTGTATGTAGAAAAATTTGTCATCCACATCAATCACATCGTAGCTATTGTTTTTGCCTGTAACCAGTTGTATAATTGGTGCATTGGGTTTGGTTAAATCCTGTACAAATATTTCATTACCGTACGTCGCATCGGCAGCAGAAATAATTAACCAATGCTGGTTTTCGCTCACATAACCACCTACATAACGGTGCTGAATAGTACCACCACCAAATATTAATTTATCTTCTTTTTGCAGTGTGCCAAGCTTGTGAAAATACAATTTGTGATTCTGCGTTTTACCAGCTAAAAAGCTACCATCTTTTGGTCTATCATAAGTGCTGTAATAGAAGCCCTCGTTGCCTTTCCAGCTTGCACCACTGAATTTAATATCCAACATGGTATCGCCAATCTGCTTTTTTGTAGCAGCATCCAAGATGATAATTTTCTGCCAGTCGCTACCGCCTTCTGAAATATTATAAGCAGCTAACGAGCCATCTTCTGTAAAACGAATGCCAGCCAAAGAAGTCGTTCTATCTTTTGAGAAACTATTAGGATCTAAAAACAATTCAGGTGCTTTATTATCTGCCGATTCACGGTATATGACACTTTGTTTTTGTAAGCCAGAATTACGATAATAATACGTGTATTTGCCTTCTTTAAATGGCGCTGAAAACTTCTCGTAATTAAACAAAGTTTCGTAACGTTTTTTAATGGCATCACGAAAAGGGATTGCTTGCAAATAGTTTTGCGTTACTACGTTTTCTGCTTTAACCCAAGCGGCTGTTTCTTTACTCGTGTCGTCTTCTAACCAGCGATAGGGGTCGGCTACTTGTGTACCAAAATAAGTGTCTATAACTGTAGAATCTTTATGTGTAACAGGGTATTTTACTGCCATTTTTTTTGAGGGTGTAATTTGAGATTGTGATTGCTGTGGGCAAATAATAAAACTTGCAGCAAAAATGGTAATTGTAGCAATTAGCTTCATGTGATAATTTTTATGAACGTTGAAAGTAATAAAAAATCCCGCCACTTGGGCGGGATTTTGTGCTTTTATCTATTCACTATCCACAATTCTCTTTATTAATTACCAGCAACTTGCTTGCGAATGATATTTAATGCTGCACCAGCTTTAAACCATTCAATTTGTTGGTCGTTGTAAGTATGGTTGACTAAAATTTCGTCTTTGCTACCATCTGCATGTGTAAACACTAAGGTTAATGGCGTGCCCGGTGCAAACTCAGTTAAACCCACAATATCAATGGTATCATCTTCTTGAATTTTATCGTAATCACCTTTATCTGCAAAGGTTAAAGCCAACATCCCTTGTTTTTTTAAGTTGGTTTCGTGAATACGAGCAAATGATTTGGTTAACACTGCACGAACGCCTAGGAAACGTGGTTCCATAGCTGCGTGTTCACGAGAACTGCCTTCGCCATAGTTTTCATCGCCTACTACAATACTACCTATGCCAGCGGCTTTGTAAGCACGTTGTGTTGCAGGTACAGCACCATATTCACCAGTTAATTGGTTTTTTACATTGTCAGTTTTCTCGTTAAAATAGTTTACTGCACCAATCAACATATTATTAGAAATATTATCTAAATGACCACGGAATTTTAACCAAGGACCAGCCATAGAAATATGGTCGGTAGTACATTTACCTTTTGCTTTAATTAATAATTTCAAGCCTTTCAAGTCTGTTCCTTCCCACTCTGTAAATGGTGCTAATAATTGTAATCTTTTAGAAGCAACATCCACCAAAATATTTACACCGCTACCGTCTTCAGCAGGTACTTGATAACCAGCATCTTCAACCGCAAAACCTCTTGGTGGCAATTCCATTCCTGTTGGTTCATCTAGTTTAACTAGTTCGCCTTTTTCATTGGTTAAAAAATCGGTGATAGGATTAAACGTTAAATCACCAGCAATTGCTAAAGCTGTTACTAACTCAGGACTTCCAACAAATGCCAAGGTATTTGGATTACCATCTGCACGTTTAGCAAAATTTCTATTAAAGCTATGAACAATGGTATTACGTTCTTGTTTTTCGGCACCAACTCTTGCCCACATGCCTATACAAGGGCCACAAGCATTTGCAAAAACGGTAGCACCCATTTTATCAAATATTTCTAAAAAACCGTCACGTTCAATGGTGTAACGCACTTGTTCACTACCGGGTGTAATGGTATATTCTGCTTTTGTTTTTAAGCCTTTTTCGTTTACTTGTTTTGCCAAAGAAACAGCACGAGAAATATCTTCATAGCTACTGTTGGTGCAGCTACCAATTAAACCCACTTCAATTTTTGTAGGCCAATTATTTGCCGCAGCAGCTTCCTTCATTTTAGAAATTGGTGTCGCTAAATCTGGTGTAAAAGGCCCATTTAAATGCGGTTCTAATTCACTTAAATTAATTTCAATAACCTCATCAAAATATTGAGAAGGATTGGCATAACATTCGGCATCACCATTCAAATATTCTTTAATAGTATCAGCTATTTCAGCAATTTCTTTACGACCAGTTGCAGCTAAATACCTGCTCATACTTTCATCGTAACCAAAGGTTGAAGTAGTTGCGCCAATTTCAGCACCCATA
>JAAFHG010000512.1 GCA_013297585.1 Chitinophagales bacterium | reverse complement strand
TAAGGTATAGTGCCACTTGTTTTGATAGTCTTTTACCCAACCATATTCATCTTTTCTGGCAGTAAACAGCACTTTCTTTGCAGGCTCTAACTTAAAGCCAATGCGGTTTTCAAGCTCTTTGGTAAAAGCTTCTACACCCATTTTATCTAGCGTGTATTTCAAGCGGGCTAGCTTTCTATCTGCTCGGTTACCAAAATCTCTTTGTATGGTCAATACTTCGTAAACCGCTTTCAAGGTTTTTTCTTCTGTATCGGTAAAGCCTATTACGGTGGCTAATCTTGGATAGGTATTTGGGTTGCCATGTGTAGCCGACAAACCGCCACCAACAGCTATGTTGAAGCCCGTCAATTCATCGTTTTCTATAATGGCTATCAAGCCTAAATCGTTGGTTAAAACATCCACTTCGTTATTAGGTGGTATGGCTATGCCAATTTTAAATTTACGAGGTAAGTATCTATCTTGATACAACGGGTCGGTCTCATTAATTTCAGCAATCTTTTCTTCATCTAGCCATATCTCGTAGTAAGCCCTTGTTTTAGGCAATAACAGCTGACTAATTTTATCAGCATACGCATGTACCTGCGCATGAATAGGCGATTGGTGTGGGTGCGATGCACAAGCCACATTTCTATTAACATCACCACAGGCGGCAATAGAATCTAATCCCACCTGACTAAAACTTTGCAACGTAGGCTTGATAGCACTCTTTAAAATGCCATGCAATTGTATCGTTTGCCTTGTAGTAATTTTAATAACACCAGTAGAATATTTGCCAGCAATATGATGCGCAGCCAGCCACTGTGGCGCTGTAATTAAGCCGCCAGGTATGCGCATACGTACCATAAACGAATACAATTTATCTAGCTTTTTCTCAGCACGTTCTTCACGCAAGTCACGGTCATCTTGCTCGTACATACCATGAAACTTTACCAATGCATGGTCGTCTTCACGTACTGCACCAGTAATCTCGTCTTGCAAGCTTTCACGCAGCGTACCACGCAGCCCTTGGCTTCTTAGTTTAATATGTTCTACCGCAGATAATTGTTGTTTTTCGCTCATTTTTATTCAATTTCACACAAAGCAACTAAGAAGACAAAGGCCACTAAGTTTTGTGTATGTTCTATTTATTTTGTTACCAGCTGTATCTCTTTTATCAACGTCTGTTGCGTCGCACACTTGTACGTTTATCACTTTATGCAGCTTTTGTCGTAGCGTAGTTTTTTCGCCAACCACAGAGTGTTATTGAGTTTATCACAGAGTTACAGAGTGAAAAATCAAACTCTTTTTACTCGGTGTAAACCTCTTTATACGCTGTGGTTAAATTTCTATTTCCGTTAAATCCGAATAATCCTACTAAATCTAGGTTCAGACACATTCTATAGTTGCTACCGATAGCTATCGGTAGTGCGACGCAACTACAGTTTAATGCTTGTTCTATCGCTTGTCACATAAAAACACTTCGCTTTCATTCACTATTCACTACTCACCATTCACTAATACAGGTCTTCCATATATCGCAACTCATCCTTCATTTTATCAAAGTATTCGGCGGCTTGTTCTTCTGTTTTATTGCCTTGCTCTTTGATAATTTGTACCAGCGTGTGTTCTACATCTTTACCCATTGGGTTTTTAGTGCCAGCTAGGTACACAATGGCACCACTTTCTATCCATTCGTACAGTTCTTTTGCTTGCTGCAACATGCGATGCTGCACATATACTTTCTCTTCTTGATCTCTACTAAAAGCCAAGCTGATTTTGGTTAAAACACCTGTGCTATACCAGTTTTGCCACTCGGTTTGGTAAGAGAAGTCTGTGGTAAAATGTTAGTCACCAAAAAACAACCAGTTGCGACCAGTAGCGCCAGTGGCATCTCGTTCGGCCACAAAAGCACGAAACGGTGCAATGCCAGTACCAGGGCCAATCATAATGATGTCTTTGGTTGGTTCTACCAGCTTAAAACGCTTGTTTGGCTGTATAAAAAAGTTAAGCTGCGTATCGGGTTTTTGCAACGATAAATAGCGAGAACACAAGCCAAATTTCTGAACACCATCTACTTCAAATACATCTTTCGCTACGGTTAAGTGTACCTCACCAGTATGTGCAATAGGCGACGATGCAATGGTGTACAAGCGTGGTGGTATGGCATTTAAAATACCAAGCACTTCTTCAAATTGTTCGGCATTTTTTACGGGATAAATTTTTAATAAATCCAATAAATCCATACGCACAATTGGTATCTCTTGCCCAATAATAGCAGCGTATTTTTTGATGGTATTTTCTTGTAAGTAAGCAATGTTTGCTTTCTTAGTTAGTACGTTTAATATCGTGTCAGACTCTTTCTTAAACTCAACGATTTTCTCTTGATTAATGCCTACAATGGTTAAGATAGATAGCACTACTTCTAAATCGTTTTCAGGCACTACACCAAGCGAATTGCCACATTCGTACTCAACATCGTCTGCAATAATTTCTATGTGATGGGTTTGTTTATTACTACCGCTACCATTCAAGTTAATGTTGGTAGCAATAGTACCGGTGTAAGTTTTTTTGGTAGTTACACGCTTTGCAGGTGCAGCCACTACAGGTGGTGCAGGCGGCGCAACAGCAGCAGGTGCATTGATGGTTTGTAACACTTGGTTAAACCATTCATTCGCTTCTGTATCGTAATCTAAATCGCACTTTTTTAAAGGCACAAATCGTGTAGCACCAAGCTTTTCAAATTGTGCATCTACATCTTCACCAGTTTTGCAAAACATGGGGTAAGATGTATCGCCTAAGGCCAAAACACCATACTTCATTTTAGGTACAGTAAAGCCATTTTGGTGAATATGGTCGTAGAATTTTTTTGCACC
>JAAFHG010000418.1 GCA_013297585.1 Chitinophagales bacterium | reverse complement strand
TGTCAGTAATTTTCATACAGGAAATTTTATTCCCTGCTTTTTCAATTTTGTGTTTAAGTCCTAATTTTTGAAATACCTGCATTGCATTATTGGCCAAAATAATTCCTGCACTAACTGGTTTTATTTCTGACGCACTTTCAAAAATGTTAACATTCAATCCTCTCTGTTTGAGCGTCAAGTCAGTTGACAGTCCACCAATTCCTGCGCCAATTATGCTTACTGTTTCTGTCATTTTTTTGTCTGTTATTTTAGGGTATTGGTCTAAATGCAGCTATGTTTTCAAAAAATTACAGTATTTAATAATACGTTATGTAGTAGTTATGTCCGAAATAACTATTCAAGTAAAATGCTGCAACGATACAAGGTTAAAAAAAATGGCATCAAGCGAACAGGACAACAGAATTTTCTTTGCCACACTTGACGCAAGCAGTTTCAATATTTGTTTCATTATCATGGTGCAAATGCTGCTACAAAAGCACTAGTTCGTTCAATAGTCTTATACAGTAGCAGTGGTATTAGAGATATTAGCAGGGTGCTAAACATCAGTATTGGCTGTATTATATCCATACTGCGAAACGGGCTTAAGCAAAATAAAGAACCCTGTTTTAAGGATAGTTATAAGCGAGTTCAAATTGACTATTTTTGGACTTTTGTGAAGCATCGAAAAAAGGAAAAACGCTGGGTTTGGAATGCTTATAATAAAGAAACGAAGCAAATATTAGCTTTTCATATTGGTAAGAGGAACGATAAAAGTTGTAAAGTATTAATTAAAAACTAAGCCATTTGCAAATTGAAACTTACCATACAAATAGTTGAAAATCGTACAAGAAGTATCTACCAGAGGAAAAGCACATTATCTCAAAAAGGAAAACCTCCAGAGCAAAATGTCATCTACTACAAAAAATTAGATAAAATGCAGTTAAAGCAGCTAATATGCTTGCATTCATTGAAGCTTACAGACAAATACATTCTTAGATAAGTAATAAGATAGACAATTGGCTTGAAATTATACGGATTGATGCAGAGAAAAAATCTTAAATCAAATTCCTTGCTTTAATTTCTAAATACTTATTAAGCGAATTTACAGTAAGATTTTGAGGTACAGTTAGTATACTCATAATACCATGGCTATTAAGTTCTTTTACTATTTGGCGTTTCTCAAAAGCAAACTGTTCTGCAATGGCTTTAGTGTACACAGCTTCAATATTTTCGGCGGGTTTTGCAAGTACACGGTCAAGTTCTGTATTCTCAAAAAATACCGTTACCAATAAGTGCTGGCTCGCAATTTTACGTAAAAACGGTAGCTGACGCTTCATGCCGCTTAGGCTTTCAAAGTTGGTAAACAGTACCACTAAACTACGCTGTGTTACTTTTGTTTTTAGGGTAATGTATAGTCTTTCAAAATCGGTTTCTAGGTATCTTGTTTTTTGGTTGTACAGGGTTTCTAAAATATTTTGCATTTGCAACAAGCGCTTATCTGCTTTCACAAATGAGCCTATGCCTTCGGCAAATGTTACCAAGCCAGCTTTGTCTTGCTTCATTAATGCCACATTACTTAACACTAGCGATGCGTTAATAGCATAATCTAACAAACTCAAGCCCTCAAAAGGCATTTTCATCACCCTACCCTTATCTATAACACAATAAATTTGTTGGCTTTTTTCATCGCTGTACGTATTTACCATCAATTGCCCACTTTTGGCGGTAGCTTTCCAATTGAGGGTGCGGTAATCATCACCAGGTACATACTCTTTAATTTGTTCAAATTCTATACTGTGGCCAAAGCGACGAATCTTTTTTACACCAGCTTCACTTAAGCGATTGCTGATAGCCATAATTTGGTACTTGCGTAATTGTAAGTAGGATGGATATACGGGCACTTCAATCGGTTCATCTAGCGTAAACCTGCGCGTAAAAAAATAAATTGGCGAAGCCGCAAACACACGAATAGTTCCAAAACTATAAGTGCCACGCTTTACAGGGCGCAAGTGATATGTAATATGCTTTTGTGAATTAGCATCAACATTTAGTGTAAACAAGACATCTCTGCGCTGAAACTGGTGTGGAATTTCGTCAATCACTTCAAGGCTAGTAGCAAAGCCATAACGGTTTTCAATATCAATTCTCACCTCATTATCATCACCATTACTAAAACGTTCGGCCATAGTACGCTTGGCCCAAATGGCATTATTTTTACCAAAAAGCAATATATAATCCATTATTGAAACAACTACCAATACCAGCAAGGCAAGCATTGGTATATCGCCAAGCCAAACCACAAAAAAACGCGTTAGAAACAACAACACACACGAGAGAATGGCCACATAAAAGCGGGTACTCAAGTATAGTGGTGAGAGAAATTTTTTAATCACTGATTTAGATGATTGTGTTGATTGAATGAAGAATTTCGGGTTTGAAATTTTTTATTGAAATAAATGATTTTCGATTAGACACACCTCAAATCATAAATCCCAAATCTAAAATCTACCTTGGTACTTCTACTTTCTTCATCAATTCTTCAATAACTTGTTTTGGTGTACTGCCTTCCATTTCTTTTTCTGGTGTTAGAATAATACGATGGCATAGTACAGGATACAATACTTTGGTTACATCGTCAGGTGTTACAAAATCACGGCCAGCCATTGCTGCTATTGCTTTTGCAGCTTTTAACACTGCTACACTTGCACGTGGCGATGCACCTAAGAACAATGATTTACTAGTGCGTGTTTCTTGAATTAACTCAGCGATAAAATGCAATACTTTTTCTTCAATATGTACCTGACTTACCAAGCTTCTGTAATACTGAATATCTGATGCATGTAACACAGAAAATACTGCATTGGTAAAATGTGTGGTAATGCCTTTATTAGCATTTTGCAATATCAAAATCTCTTCGTTTAGTGAAGGATAACCTACTTCTATCTTGAACAAAAACCTATCTAGCTGTGCCTCTGGTAAGCGATAGGTACCTTCTTGCTCTACAGGATTTTGCGTAGCTAAAACCATAAATGGTTCTTGCAAAAAGTAGGTAATGCCATCGTTGCTTATTTGGCGTTCTTCCATTACCTCAAACAAAGCAGCTTGTGTTTTGGCAGGCGAACGATTAATCTCATCTATCAACACAATATTGCTGAAAATAGGCCCTTGCTTATAGCTAAAACTACCAGATTGTGGATTGAACACATTGGTACCTAATACATCGCTTGGCATTAAATCTGGCGTAAATTGAATGCGGCTAAAAGGCACATTAATACAACGTGCTACCAATTTTGCAGCCAATGTTTTGGCCACACCTGGCACACCCTCTATTAATACGTGGCCTTCGGCTAAAATTGCTGTAAGCAATAACTCTACCATTGCATCTTGACCTACTAATACTTGGCTATTTCTGCTTTTACAGCAGCCATTGCTTGCTGTATTGGT
>JAAFHG010000036.1 GCA_013297585.1 Chitinophagales bacterium | reverse complement strand
TTTATCGGTATAGTCTAGTATGGTAATGCCAGGTTTTAAAAGGCTTTTCGCATAGTTGTGCAAATGCAAACAAGCATTATACACCTCTTTTTGGCGCTTACTAAACTTGCCATTTACAGGTATTGTTCTTGTTAAATCTGCACAGTAGCCACCATATTCTGCACCAAAATCCATCAAAATCAACTCTCCATCTTTACACGCTTGATTGTTGCTTACATAGTGCAAGGTTCTTGCTCTATCACCACTAGCGATGATGCTGCCGTAAGCCTCGCCTGTAGCACGATTGCGCAAAAACTCATGCACAATTTCAGCCTCAATTTCGTATTCCATTACACCCGGTTTTACAAACCTGCACACACGTTCAAATGTTTTTTGGGTAATGTCTATCGCCGTTTGCAGCACTTCAACTTCTTCTTTGGTTTTAATGCCACGCAATGCCTTCATCAATTTGGCTGCACGTAAGTAATTGTGCAAAGGATAGCGACTTTTCATCTCGTCAATAAAGCGATAATCACGGCTGCGCACAAGGCTTGCCTTTCTATCATTCTCGTTACTATCTAGGTAAATATTATCAGCCAAATGCACCCATGTTTGCAGCAATGCATCAATACTATCTAGCCACACAATGGTAGTAATACCAGAAATAGCAGTGGCTTCATTGGCACGAAGACGTTTGCCATCCCATTTCTCTTTTAGCTCATTTGGGCGCACCAATACCAGCACTTCTCTATATTTTTCGTCGTAGCAATCAGGATATAAAATCACCATGCTGTCTTCTTGTTCTACACCACTAAGCCAATATAAATCGCTGTTTTGTTCAAAACGATGAATGGCATCACCATTGCTAGGAAACTCATCGTTACTTACAAAAATGGCGATGCTACTTGGCTGCATTTCTTTGGCAAAGCGCTTGCGATTATTGATGAAAATATTGGGATTAAGTGGTAAGTATTTCATAACAAAACAAATTTAGGTTGCAATATAGCCTAATGGCTTAAAATAATGTGATTGTGCTTTTGGGTAAAAAATAAATTAATTTAAATAATAATTTGTTTTTCAGGTGAGTTGTATATTAAATTAAACAGCCTTAAGATTTCTCTCAAGGCTGTTTAATTTAATCATATCCATCTAATTCTACAAACCCGATAGCTATCGGGTCTAGGTTCAAACTTATTATTCCCAAATATCACCTTTACCATCAATCCAGTTTTTAACGGCTTCGGTAGTTACGCTCTTCGGACGTTCTAATGCAAAGCCCAAAGCTCTATCCCAGCAAAGGCTAGATAATACACCTAATGCACGGCTTACTGCAAATAGTACCGTGTAGAATTCGTATTCAACCAAGCCATAGTGTACAAGCAATGCACCGCTATGCGCATCTACATTTGGCCATGGGTTTTTAATTTTTCCCAACGATTGTAAAATAGGTGGTACTACGTCATAAATATTCCATACAGTACGGCACAGCTTATCTTCTGGCATATGTTTTTTACCAAATTCCATTTGTGCAGTAAAGCGAGGATCGGTTTTACGTAATACAGCATGGCCGTAGCCTGGTACCACTTTACCACCTTCTAAAGTATCTTTTACGTATTGTGTAATTTGTTCTTTAGCAGGTAAGTCTGTGTTTAGTTTTTCCTGCATTTCAAAAATCCATTTAATTACCTCTTGGTTAGCCAAGCCGTGTAATGGACCCGCCAAACCATTCATACCTGCTGCGTAACTTAAATATGGATCGCTTAATGCGCTACCAACTAAGTGTGTGGTATGTGCAGATACGTTACCACCTTCATGGTCAGCATGAATGGTCATGTATAAGCGCATCAACTCCTTGAAGCTCTCATCCTCATAACCCATCATATGTGCTAGGTTACCTGCCCAGTCTAGCATACCATTTGGTTCTATGTATTCTTTATTTTTATATTTTCTGCGATAGATATAGGCTGCAATACGTGGTAAACGGGCAATTAAGTCCATGGTATCGCTATACGTATACTGCCAATAGTCTTTTTTGTTCATGCCTTTGGCATACTCTTTTGCAAATTCGCTTTCGGTTTGCAAGGCTATTACACCCACTACATACATAGTCATTGGGTGCGCCGTAAGTGGCAATGCATCAATGGCTTTAAAAACGTGCATTGGTACATGGCTTCTACGTTGCCATACATTGGTTATATGCAAAGCTTCTTGGTCGGTAGGTAATTCGCCTAGCAACATTAAGTGAAACAAAGCTTCTGGTAGTGGCTCACTACCATGCGGTGCTTTTGGTAATTTTTCTTGTAATTCTGGTATGGTATATCCTCTAAAACGGATACCCTCTTGTGCGTCTAGCAAGCTCGTTTCGCTTACCAAACCAGTAATGCCACGCATGCCTTGGTAAATTTGAGCTAAAGTAACTTCACCAATTTTTTTGGTGCCATGTTCTTTTAAAATACCTTTTATTTCTACGTTGGCTACATCAGCCTTTTCCCTAAACCTGTCTTTAAGTACATCCATAATTGTTGGTTGTTTAATATAGCGAGTAAAGATTTTTTCGATCAGCTGTTATATCTCTCTTCATCTTCATATGCGTCGCACACTGCAATTTTTAAATTCGTCCTTCAACGCGGCTAAAAGTAATACAACTTCGTATGCAGAACAAAACATTTACAAAGAAGTTGTGTGAAAAAGATGTAAAATTTCTACTGTGGTAAGAAAATGCTGTGTAGTTGCAAGTATGCAAACGTTTTAGTAAAAAGTTTGTACACAAGCATTCCAATTATTGTACAATCATTTTACATAATGTACCACCATTGCTTGCAGTTTGCCAGTTAAAATGTTGATCATCTAGTACAACAATACTTGTGTTAAAGGTGCCACGTGGGTTACTTACCTCTATTTGTGTTTCGTTGTTTACAAACTTCCAAATGCCAGATATGATGTCGCCGTATTGTGTAACCTCTGTATAAGTGCCATCAGCGTTGTACACCCATCTGTTTTTATCATAATTAGCGTAATTGCCCGTTGCTCTATTTCTTTGGTAGTAAAGCAAAGGGGTGGTAGCGTTATTAATGTAATAATCTTGATAAATCCACTCTTTATCGCTTAGTAATTGCGTTTTAGTTTTAGCAGTCAAAGTGCCATCTTTTTTACAACTATAGCAAGCTATTGCAAATAATAAGCATAATTGAATAGTTGATTTTAGTGGCAGCATTGTTAATATATTTTAATTATTTTATATATAAATTGATGTGTGTAGGTGGTTTCTACCATTTTTCTCTTGCTAAATCTGGCCAAATAATACTATTGTAAATAGATTTTATTTTTACCATGTCTTCTGCCGAAATATCATTTAAAGCTGCTGCACTTATATTGCTAGCAACCTGCTCAGGGCTAGATGCGCCTGGTATTACACAGCTCACTTCTTTAAACATTAATATCCATTTAAGTGCAATGGCCGATAAGTTGGTTGCCTGAGGAAATACTTCCTTAATAGCTGCTACAGCTGCTAAGCCTTTATCATAGTTTATACCAGAAAATGTCTCGCCTTTGTCAAATGCTTCGCCATTTCTATTGAAATTTCTGTGATCATCTTTTTCAAATGTAGAACTGCTAGAGAACTTACCAGTAAGTAAGCCACTTGCAAGCGGTACACGTACAATAATGCCTACATTTTTATTGGCTGCTTGTGTAAAAAAATCATCAGCAGGTCGTTGCCTAAGCATGTTGAAGATAATCTGAACAGTAGTAACATTATCGTATTCAATGGCTTTTAATGCTTCATCTATGGTTTCTACACTTACGCCCATATTCAGTATTTTACCTTCTTTCTTCAAGTCGTTAAAGAGGTCAAATATTTCGGGACGATAATAAGTTTCTGTGGGTGGGCAATGCAATTGTATTAAATCTAAGGTTTCTAAACCTAGTCTTGTCAAGCTATCTTCTACAAATTGTCTTAGTCCTTTTGGTTGGTACAAGTCATCTATATGTGGCGAAAATTTTCTGCCACACTTTGTAGCCACATATACACGTTCTTTTCTTGAGCGTACCACTCTGCCTACAGCTTTTTCACTGTCACCATCACTGTACACATCGGCGGTATCTATAAAATTAATACCATTATCTATAGATGCTTTTAGTATGGCATCAGCATTTGTGTTGTTAAAAGTGGTACCCCATTTGCCACCAACCTGCCAAGTACCGGTACCTATTTCAGAAATTTCAAAGCCAGTTTTGCCAAGTAATCGTTTGTTCATCTAATAATTATTTTGCCCACGAAGATATTGTTATGGCAAGTAGAATGTTTCAGTAATTGGATGGTTGGTTTATTTATTTTTTTGCCTTTGGATATAATAAAAAAAGCCCCACTACAAGTGAGGCTTTTACAAATAGTTTGCTATTATTTTAGAGTAGAAAAATCAATATTAATATACTTAAGTGCCTCAGATGCTACCAAATCGGCCTGTGTCATTAGTATCACTGAGTAAATTTTGCCATTACCTAGCGCAACACCCGTTTTCGACGATAAAGTTGCCGAATCGTTAAATACATTAATGTTATATGTGCCTGCTGCTACTTGCTTAAATGTGGTATAAGTATCGTATGATAAATGGTCTAGAAAATTGCGGTTACTGTAATCTAGTTGGTCTAATCCTACACTTATTACACGCACATTAACATAGTTAAAATAGGCCTGCGTTCTAAAGTCTAACACACGTATACCTGCCTTGCCAGCCGATGGCGTTGTTAAATCATCTGCAACTAGCGAAATGCGCCAGTTGTAACCTACACGGTATATAAAACATGAGTAGTATTTGTCACCAAATACATCTACATATACATCTATTATTGTATTACCGCCAAATGTTACTTTAATGTTCCTGCTACCTGCTGCAACTTGTTTGTAAGCTGTTGAATAATAAATAGCTACATCACCTTGACCTACACCATTTAGCGTAACGTTTACATTGCCATAATCCATTACATTATAAAAGCGAATATTAGCAGTGCCAGTAGTGTTACCAGTGCTACCTGTGCCAGTACCAGTTCCTGTACCGCTACCTGTACTAGTAGAATTTGAATCTACCACTTTGGTACAAGCTGTAAAGCCAAGTAGCAAAATGAGCATTATATTATAAAATGTTTTCATGTTTTATTTTATTTAGCTGGTACTATTACTGTAGTTGTAGCTGATGCTGAACAATTGGCATTAGATGTTGCGGTTAGCTTTACAGTATAGGTTTTTGCAACAGATGTTTGTGTATACGTTTTTATGTTAAAAGCATTTGCACCAGTGGTGCCATCCCCATAATCCCAAGCGTATGAGGTAATAGTACCATGTGGCACAGTTGATGTGCTATTAAAAGCCCAAGCGCTACCAGAAGCATTGCTTTGCTGTACAGAAATTGAAGCTGTAGGCGTTACATCTTGCCCAAAAGACGTAACAGGCTGTAACACTTTATACAATTGAGAGTTGTTAAGTGTAATGGTAAGCGTTACATTGTAAGCGTTTGGAAATGTGTAGCTTTTATTTATTGGGTTACCAGTACCACCAATGCCATCACCAAAATCCCATGTATAAATTGCGCCTGCTGGTACGCCATTGGTAGGGCCATTAAATGTGAATACCTCGCTACTTGGCTTGCAAGGGCTAGTACTTGTGTAACTAAAACCACCGCTGATGCTGTAGCCTGCTGGCACACTTACTGTTTGCGATTTGGTTGCTACACAACCAGCATCGCTTGTAATAGTTAATTTTACTGTAAATGTTTGTGCAACTGAGGTTTGTACATAGGTGTGTGTGCTAAAACTGCCAGTACCATTACTACCATCACCGTAATCCCAAACGTATGAAGTAATAGCACCTTTTGCCAAACTACTTGTACTGTTGAACGTATAATAATTACCTGTAGTAGTAGCATTGGTTTGCTGCGCATAAAATGATGCAACAGGTGTAACACCTTGCCCAATAGCTGTTACAGCCATGGTAGACTGCCCCAATATTTGGTTATTGTTTTTCACTTTTACCAATACGGTGTAAGAACCAGCTGTATTGTATGTGTTAGTAGTGCTTAAACCAGAACCAGAATTGCCATCACCAAAAAACCATTCGTAGGTAGAACCGCTTGGTGCACCGGCTGCAATTACATTAAAGGTAAATATCTCATTACTTGGTGCGCAAGGTGCAGTGGTAACGAATGCTATAGTAATGTTGCCAATACTGCCAGAACTAGTACCGCCACTACCGCTAGTGCCACCTACAGGTGTTGTTGGTGGTGGTGCAGGTGGTGTTGTACCACCGCCTGTAGATGCAGGTATGGTAATAATTTGCGTTTTTATGGCTACGCAACCTGTAATAGCACTTGACACTGTGTGCGTAACTGTAAATTGTTGTGCAACACTTGTTTGAGTGTACACATGGGTATTTACACTACCGCTACCACTAGTGCCGTCACCAAAATCCCATATATAATTTTTTATAGTGCCTGTAGCTATAGTACTTGTGCTTGTAAATATCATGGTGCTAGTAGTAGCACCTGCTACAGCTGTAAATGCTGCTGTAGGTGTTGTTGTTTGTCCTAATGCTGTGATGCTTAAAGTAGATTCTCCAAGTATTTGATTGTTGTTAATCACTTTTACCAAAACGGTATAAGTACCAGCATTGGTGTAAGTGTTGGTGCTTGTTACACCAGAGCCAGCTTTACCATCACCATAGTACCACGCATAAGACGAACCAGAAGGTGCGCCCGGTGCTGAACAGGTAAATGTAAATACCTCGTTACTTGGTGCGCAAGGTGCTGTGCTTGAATAATTAATTGTAATAGTGCCTATTGTACCAGAACTTGTGCCGCCACTACCAGTTTGTCCACCTGGTGTTGTGGGTGTAGTAGGTGTGGTGGTACCTGTGCCAGGTGTTTGCCCTGGTGTAGGTGCAGGATTGCTAGGGTTGCTAGTGCCGCTACCGCTTCCTGTACCACTGCCACTACCAGAATTACTGCTAGTCGTACTATTGTCAATCACTTTTACACAGCCAACCAAAGCCAGTGCTATGTAAGCAACAATGAAGAATTTTGTTTTCATGTATGTATTTAACGGTTTACTATCTTACCCATCATAGGCAATTATGCTGCCATAACTCTTAGCTTGGGCATAATGCATACGTCATGCGGTAGATAGTGGGTACTTATTTTACTATAAACTAATCTTGTGTGTAGTTTATTGTGAATGACTGCAAGTTGGGGATATTTTTTCGTTTGCGCTGTAATTCGTAGTCATATATCAACTGCCCAATATTTTTCATAAAGGGAAAGCCAACCGTTTCGTAATCGTATTTGTCATCATTGAATATCCCATCTTTATTGCACAGTAGCGTAGCGCTCAACATAAATTCTACTTTTTTGTCAGTATCTATTATGTAAGCCACATCTGTTAAAAAGCCATAAGCATCACCCACTTTATTAAAGACACGAATATTGGGCGGTAAGCTGCCTTTCTCACTACCGAAAAGCAAAAACTTACAATAGGCATCCCAATGGTTGGCCGTATCGTAATAAGGGTAGGCGCTTTCTCTTGGGTAAGCACTCATCCAATGTTTTACAAAATTGCAGTCAGTTGCAGAGAGATTAAACTGTTGCTTATTTGGTATAGCATCTGCAAATAATACGCTTTGCAGTATGTGATGTAAGTCTTGCAAATACACCCTGTTTTTCTCACTAAAATTAAATGGCTGGTTAATAAGCTTGCTGCCTTTATAATAGCCTTTGCCTATGGCCACATTTAATTTGGGAAATACGGTATTGCTATACTGACCATCTTGCTTGTACAATAATTTGCCTGTACTATCGTAAAAACTGATAGGATTGGTAGCTCTGTTTTGTTCATTGGTAAGGCTTATTTGTAAGCGATGCCTAATGGCTACATCTGTAAAACCTTTATCTGCCAGCTTTTGCTGAATATAAGCTTGACCTAGAAATTCATACAATCTATTAAACGCATCATTGTCACTCACTAAAAATATTTGCTTAATATAGTTAGCTACCGATGCTTTACTGTCTTTAGCCGTAGGATTGGTGTACACTCTATCTTGACCACTAAAGCTGCTATCAGTAACCATGGTACTATTCATATCTACACCATATTTTTTAAGGCTATTTAATTTTTCTAAAGCCAAAAAAGCAATGGGCATTTTTACCGTGCTAGCAGGGTAGAAGTAAGTGTTGTTATTTAGGTTAAATGTGTAATCAGTAAATGTGGGTCTGTTCTTTTTGTCGCGGTCTATTTTGGTGTAAATAATTTGCAAGCGCAAACTATCCTTTTGATTTAACAGGCTTTGAAACTGCTCAGGTTTGGTACGCATTAATTGCTCCAATAGATTGATTTCTTTTTTTGAGGGCTGTTTGTTTTGGGCAAATGATTGCATCGTATAACAACAAAGAATTAGCAGAAAGTATCTCATGCACCAAACTTAATAAGAAATTTGACTGCTTGTGATAAACGGCTAATACTGTGTGCACATTTTTCAATTATCTTACGCCATCTACCAAACAAACCATGTATGAGAATAGCGTTAAGTAGTTTTTTATTGATGATTGTATTTGCTACAAGTGCACAAAAATTTACACCTGCCGAAATTAGCCGCTGGCAAATACAAGCCAAACAAGTAAACATTATTAGAGACAATTATGGTGTGCCACATATTTATGGTAAAACCGATGCTGATGCCGTATTTGGTTTGCTGTACGCACAATGTGAAGATGATTTTAAACGTGTAGAAATGAACTACATAGAAAAGCTTGGTCGCTTGTCTGAAGTAAAAGGCGAAGCAAGTTTGTATGATGATTTACTAATTAAATTATTGATAGATTCTACTGAAGCCATTGCAGATTATAACAAAGCGCAGCCTTGGCTAAAGAAGCTACTAAACGCTTATGCTGATGGTATTAATTTCTATCTATACAAACACCCAACGGTAAAGCCAGCCATGCTTACCCGTTTTAAACCATGGTATGCTTTGTTGTGGACAGATGGTAGCATTGGTGCCATAAACACCGCAGATATTAGCACAGCAGAACTAAAACAATTTTATGGCAATGATAAAAATACAGTAGCTGCTATACCTAAAGATCCTGAGCAACAAACAGGTAGCAATGGCTTTGCTCTTGGACCAAGTAAAACTGCTTCTGGCAATGCGATATTGTACATCAATCCGCACGTAACATTTTACTTTAGGCCAGAAGTACAAGTAGTAAGTGAGCAAGGTTTAAACGCTTATGGTGCCGTTACTTGGGGTCAGTTTTTTGTGTACCAAGGCTTTAACGAACATTGCGGTTGGATGCATACGAGCAGCAATGTAGATGTGGCAGATGTGTACGCTGAAAAAATAGTTACCAACGCTAAAGGTTTACAATACCAATACGATGGTAAACTATTGCCAGTAACACAGAAAAAAATTACCATTAAGTACAAGCAAGGCGATAGCTTACAAGCAAAAATCATCACGGCATTTTACACCCACCATGGGCCTGTAATGGCTAAGCGTGATGGCAAATGGATCAGCTTGCGCTCTTATAACCGCTCTATCACTAGCATTGAGCAAAGTTGGCTACGCACCAAGGCAAAAGGTTTTGAAGACTATAAAAAAGTGATGTACCTAAAAGCAAATACCAGTAACAACACCGTGTTTGCAGATGATAAAGGCAATATTGCTTACTGGCATGGTGATTATGTACCAAAACGTGATACTGCTTACAATTGGGCAAAGCCTGTTGACGGCACACTAAAAGCCACCGAATGGCAAGGCTTGCATATGGTAGATGATATTGTACACCAATACAATCCTGCCAATGGATTTTTACAAAACTGCAACTCTACACCTTTTACGGTTAGTGGTGTTTTAAGCCCTAAAAAAGCAGATTACCCAAGTTACATGGCGCCTGATGGCGAGAATTTTAGAGGTATTAATGCGGTGCGTGTATTAAGTGAAGGCAGTAAATACACCATTGATAAAGTAATTGCTTCTGGCTACGATACTAAGTTGTCTGCTTTTGAAGTGTTGATACCTGCATTGCTAAAAGCCAATGATAAAGTGGGTGTAGATTATTCGCAGTTAAAAGAAGCCATAGAGCTTTTACAGAAATGGGATTACCACTCTGCTAGTAACTCTATAGCTACAACACTAGCCATAGAATGGGCGCAAAAATTGGGGCCTGCCATTACCAAAATTTATATTGACCAAGGCGAGCTAGACCAAGTACAGAAAACCAAGCTATTTGCTGCCACCGCAACACCCCAACAATTGCTTGCACCATTAGAAACCGTACTACAAGAATTAACGACTAAGTTTGGTAAATGGCAAATGCCTTGGGGCGAAGTAAACCGCTTTCAACGCTTAAGTGGCGATATACAAAGCAAATACAACGATGCAGAACCTAGCATACCCGTACCATTTGCTTCGGCATTATGGGGGCAATTACCATCGTACAATAGCAGAACGTTTGCTGGTACTAATAAACGTTACGGTGTAAGCGGCAATAGTTTTGTATGTGCTGTTGAGTTTGGTAAACGCATTGTTGCAAAATCGTTACTAGCTGGCGGCAATAGCGGCAACCCAAATTCGCCACACTTTAAAGACCAAGCTGAGATGTACACCAAAGGCATTTTTAAAGAGGTATTGTTTTACAAAGAAGATGTGTTGAAACATATAGAACAGCAGTATCATCCTGGCAGTGAAAAGTAGTGGTTGCTCGCAAGCTATCGTCACAGCGAGGCACGAAGCAGTCTATGCAGTTGTAAAACGAAACACAGGGCAAGGAAGCAACGTAGATTTCAACATCTTCCTTGCGCTACTGCTCTGTGTTTAATACATTCGTTCTCTGCGTGAATCAGCGACATCTGTGGGAGAAACCGCTATTCGTGATGTTAGCGCAGCGCATCTCGAATCCCAGATAAAAGGGATTTATAATCCCACACTAAGCGTAATTATAGTGGATAAATATTCATACCATCTAAACTTCGGGATACCCTTTGGAACATCCACGAAGAGCGAGGGAGAAATTATTGCTCGCAGATAACGCAGAAGTGCGCAGATTTTGCTGTTTTAAGATAACATAGAGTAATTAGGAAACGGCGTTTTTATGATGAATAAAATGCATTAATTATTCACATTGTTATCGATAGATGCTTTCGCAATTGTTGGTACAATATTGCTAAATCTGATATAGAATGTATTCAATAATGGCTAATTTTTTGTTGAAAGCTACATTAAAGCGCAACAGTGGTGATATGATAGAAACAAGGGTGAAAGCTTGACTTGCTACTCATTAATTTTTCTTTTACAAAATTGTGTCCAGCTCTCGTTACTTGGGTTAGAATATATAATTGGATTTTTTCCGTAATAAGAAACATTTTTAATTCCTAATGCATCTGCTTTCTTTTTTAATTCTCTTGCATGAAAAGCATGATGTGATGGGATGTCTGAATTATAAGGGCTATATGGATTTGTCACATCTCTAAGTGTATTGTTTGTCCAAATTTCCGGGTCATCGGCCGACATTAAAGCTAACATATCAACCTCAGCTCTATACGCTACTGTTGCTGGTGATTGGTATTGTGCACTTGAGGATACGCCATATATTTTTTGTATATTTCCTGTTTCATTAGCCAATATTTCAGACCAAGTAAGATTGTAATCGGCAAATACATTATTCACCCATTTGTCTTCTATATTATAACTTGCTTGAGTTTCTCTTGCTACCACGCCTTTTACTCTACTTGATTCTCTTAAAATGGGATCATTATTTTGTGAATTAGCAAAGTCGTTATTAAATGCTATCCAAAGCGATGTGCCTGCACCAGCAGAGTTACCAGCTAAAACTATTTTAGTTTTATCAATATTAAAATCAGTTGCTTTATATCTTATATATTGCAAAGCTCTTCTTACATCACTCATCGGTTTTTTAATTCCTTCTGTTTCGCCTGTAGTATTTAATAATGTGTAGCTTACGGTTGCAAATGCAATATTATTTTGCAGTAAAAATCTAATATCTGTTGGAAAATCCCACGCACCACCTGATTGAGTTGTGTACACAAAGTCCTTATCACCACTTGTAAATCCCCCACCATGTACATAAATTACCAAGCCCGTGGGTGTACTAGAATTCGGAAGCCAAATGTCAAACAGGGTTCTTGCCTTGTTGTCGTAAGCAATATCTTTTGCAAACTTTGCATTGATGCCCAATAAATCAAAAGGTGAGTTTGAGTAATTTAAAGTTGAGCTTGTAGTTATCGAGTTATCATTTTTTTTACCACAACCAAATGTGAGCAAAACGGCCAATAAAAAAGTAAAGTGTGCTTTTTGATATTTTTTCATATTACAGAATATTTTTATTTTTCTATATTTATTGGTGTTACTATTACCAACAAAAATCGTCGTTATTCAACTAACTTACAATATTTTCGGTGCCCTGTATATTATTTCATTAATTTGTATTAAATTATTTTGTAAATTCAAAAAAGCGGTTAAATAAATAATTATCATTAATTATAGCCGTACGATTACGAAATGCACTTTTGTAAAATGTGTTGTATTTGCATTTAATTTAATAAAATTCTACTACTACTGCTACTACTACTACTACTACTGCTTTAACATGTTTATTTCTTTTTTGAAAAAGCATGGCTAAATGTAACACCAAAAGAACTTGCCGATAGTTGCTCACCCGTTTCTGCTCTATATTTTATAGGTGTATAAGTAAGCGATATCCATTTATAACCCACTTCAAATTTAGGTGCGAGTGAGCTTGTAAACCTTATATCTTGCACAAACCCATCGCCATTAAAGTTTACGCTTTGGTGCGTTGTAATACCTAAACCCACCCTAAAATTATTTTTTAGTAACAAGTGTGGCATTAACGTTATAGGTACTCTTGTAAGTCTAATATTGGCATTATCGGCAGCAGTGGTATTGTATTTAAAGCCTATAGATGTACGTAGCATAAAGTTTTTAATGGCAGAAAACTCAAATTGCCCGCCTACGGCTATATATCCACCTTGCCCAGCTCTCATAGTTTGGTTGCCACCATTTGTAAAAAATACTTCTATAATTTCATCGCCGCCATATTCAACACCGCCCTCAATTAAAAATTTAGCGGTTAGGCTATTGTTAGCGGTTTGTGATAGTAACGTATTTGAGGTTACTAATAGTGCAATGCAACATAGTGCTAAGGTTAGTTTCATGGTGTTAATGCTTTAGTTTGTTTGATATCAATCATATATATATATATGATTGAAAGTGTGAAATAAAGTGAAACTTGTGTTTAAAAAAATATTATTAAGCAATGCTACAAAATTGCAAATTCAAATAGTACCCTAACAGAATTTGGCGTTACAAAGTGTCTATTTTTTAGATAATTGGTTATTTGGTGATTTAGGCGGTGTATCGTCTTGATAAAATTAGAGACTTGTATATCGCCTTTATGGTGCTTGTTTTAAAAATAGTCTACTGAACCAATCTCACACAATCTTGTTGTTTGTCACAAAGTGCTATACGTTTGTAGCATTTTGAATGTGATGTGTACTTAAAATAAATAATAATGGCGTTAAAAATATATACCAAAACCGGCGATTTAGGCAAAACCTCACTTATTGGCGGTACCAAAGTACCCAAAAGCCATATTCGTATAGATGCTTACGGCACTATAGATGAGCTAAATTCATACATTGGCCTTTTGGGCGATCATTTTAATCATGCACCATCCAACGCAACGTTAAAAGAAATTCAGGACAGACTGTTTACCATTGGTTCATCATTGGCTTGCGATCCTGATAAAGAGCCGCTGATGAAAATTCCTGACCTTAAGGAAACCGATATCGCATTTCTAGAACACCAAATAGACCACATGAATAATGTGTTGCCAGAAATGAAGTTTTTTGTATTGCCAGGTGGTCATCCTGCTGTATCTACCGCTCATGTTACACGCTGTGTGTGTCGTCGTGCCGAACGCTGCTGCGTAGCCATGCAAGAACATGAGTTGTTTGTAGAACCGTTGGTAATTAAATACCTTAATCGACTAAGCGATTATTTATTTGTTTTAGGCAGATTTATTGCCCACGAGCTACAAGTAGCTGAAGTTGCTTGGAAACCTAGGGTGGGGTAGTTGCTTCGAGTTTGAAGTTTAGAGTTTAAGAAGTTTGGGGTTTTTGGCTGAATGAGCCCCATTGGTCAATCTCTGTATTTGCTTCAAGATTACTGAAATATTGCCCTTTTTGTACTTGCTTTTGTGCAGTGTCAATTTGTTTCTTTTGTTCATCATTAAAGTAGAAGATGGCAGTATCATTTTGTTCTATTTCCAGTAATCTGTATACTTCTTCTAAAATATCACTGTCGCTTGTTGTTTGAATCTTTTCAATTAAGCGTTCCTTTAATTCTATAGTAGACATGTTGTGAAATTTATAGCCAAGTTATAAAATTTATTCCATAAACACATCATGCTATGAACCAATTATTTCCCCATCTTTCATATGCACCGTTCTGTCGCTCATAGCGGCTAATTCTTCGTTGTGTGTTACTATTAAAAAAGTTTGCCCCAGTTCATTTTTTAAGCGAACAAAAAGTTCGTGTAAGTCCTTTGCATTGGCACTATCAAGGTTGCCTGTAGGTTCATCTGCAAATACAATTGATGGCTTGTTAATTAATGCTCTTGCCACTGCCACACGTTGTTGTTCACCACCGCTTAGCTGTTGCGGTTTATTTTGCGCTCTAGCGCTTAAGCCCAATAAATTTAATAGTTCTAGCGCTTCTTTTTCTATTTGTTGCCTGTTGCGGTTTGCTATCCAGCCTGGTATACACACATTTTCTAGCGCACTAAATTCTGGTAGTAGATGGTGAAACTGAAATACAAAGCCCATATGCTTATTTCTAAAAGCCGCCAATTGCCTGCCTTTAAGTAAGTGAATAGGTTGTTGGTTTAAAATAATGCTGCCGCTATCAGGCGTATCTAATGTGCCAAGAATATGCAACAAGGTACTTTTACCAGCACCAGAACTACCTACAATAGATACTATTTCGCCATTGGTTACGTTTATATCAACACCTTTTAATACTTGTAGTTGCTCGTATTGCTTTGTAATATTATTGGCTTGTAACATACAATTGGGTACTTAGTGGCTGTAAACATACAACCAGTGTGGCAACTTTTTTAATTCTTTAATAATTTAATAGGGCTTTATTAAAACTTACATTTGGTAGTTTCGTGTATACGGTTACATTTGCAGAAATTTTTGAAGTATGTTTTGGACTTTAGAATTAGCAAGTTACCTAGAAGAAGCTCCTTGGCCAGCTACCAAAGATGAGTTAATTGATTACTCTATTCGTAGTGGTGCCCCTATTGAAGTAGTAGAAAACCTTCAGGAATTAGATGATGAAGGTGAAATCTACGAAAGTATTGAGGACATTTGGCCTGACTATCCTAGTCAGGAAGACTTTATGTTTAACGAAGACGAATATTAATTACAACAGACGAATTAGTACAATAAAATAGCCGCTTGATACAAGCGGCTATTTTATTTATTAGTATATGTATCATGTTAGAATCTTGGGCAAGGAATATTTTTGTCTGTATCTTTTTTAAAGATGTAAACCAATGAAATTTCAATACCACCTTGTCTTTCACTAGCGGTTTTTAAACTCGAGCTATTAATATCGTAAGTAGCACCAAATCTTACATCGCCAAATTCTAAACCTACATAAGGAATAATGGCATCTTTAAAACGCATCCAGCTACCTACATAAATGCTTGTTGGTTTAGTTTCTTCAGGGTTAGCTACCAATTGCACAGCACCACCAATTACCGTTTCGGAAGTGCCTCCTTGAAATGTTTGCATACCACTTAAGTGTAAAATGGTATTACCATTTGCCCCCAAAGGAAAATAAGTACCTGCATGTACAGTTGCTCTAGGATTAAGTACATAATTACCACCAATAAAACTTTGTTTAGGTCTATTAATGTGGTATAAGCTTACACCAAAGTAAAAGTTGTTCTTATCGGTAGTACTGCCGCTATATAAAATACCCGCATTCACATCAACATAACTAGTCGCCAAAGTTTGGCCATTAAAAATTTCTTGGGTAACGCCTGTAAAACCAGCGGTTGTAAGTTGGTCTTCAAATTGTAATGCATTGGTGTTGATAGACATAGAGGCATGTGTAGCTTGAAAACCAAGCCCTAATTGGTGATAACCTTCTTCATCTAAACCCTTGTGATAAGCTGTAGATAGTGTGGCATAATTAAAACGCACAGCACCATTGGCGCTATTATCGCTGTAAAACAAGCCACCAAGCCCCCAAGTATCATTTTGAGGGATGTGATTTTCTCGAAGATGAAAATCTACTGAACCAGTTGTGGTAATATATGCATTGTTAATAGTAGGCCATTGGTTACGATAATTACCAGCTGC
>JAAFHG010000212.1 GCA_013297585.1 Chitinophagales bacterium | reverse complement strand
CTAGGATTTCTATTAATTACGTTTTTCATTTTTACTACAACTATGAGCCAACCAACGGCCATGAAGTTGAATTTACCTAAAGATGCTGATAAGCCAGAGGATGAAACCAAGGCTAAAGAATCAGCAGTACTCACGGTAATGCTAGGAAAAGATAATAATGTTTTTTACTATGAAGGTCAACTAGATCCAGCAGGTGCTAATTTCAAATCATCTAGTTTTAAAGATATTCGTGATGTTATTATAGATAAAAAAAGACGTACAAACGAAAAGGATTTTGTTGTAATTCTTAAGCCTAACGAAGAAAGTAGCTATAGAAACGTTATTGATATTTTAGACGAGATGTCAATTAATGTGGTTAAGCGATATGCTTTAGTAGATATATCAGAAGGTGAAAACCAATTGATAAAAGTGACACAAGCTAGTTCTCAGCCAGGAAAATAAAATTGTGGAATTTTCCACTAATTGAATCTTATTTAATAAAAGACACCAAGATGGATATAAACAAAATTATGTCGGCAGATATTCTTGATATCATCTTTGATGGTAGATACAAGGATTATGGTGCTTACGATCTTCGCAAAACCTATAATAAGCGTATTACTTACGCCCTTTTAGGCACCGTAGCTTTATGCTTGTTGCTATTTGTAGGGTCTATTCTTGCTAATTCTTTCAAAAAAGAAAGCAAGAATGAGATTATTGTACAAGACGTATCGTTAGAGGAGTTAAAAAAGGAGGAAAAAAAGCCCGACATTCCTCCACCACCTCCACCACCAAAACAAGATCCACCAAAAGTGGAAATTACCAAGTTCACGCCTCCAAAAATTGTGAAAGATGAGGAAGTAAAAGAACCACCTCCAGAACAAGAGAAATTGGCCGAAACTAAAATTGGTACAATTAATCAAGAGGGTACAAAAGATGAAGGTATTGTTGCACCACCTGTTGCTAGTTCTGGTACGGGTGTGGTAGAAGCACCTAAAGTAGAAGAAGATTACGATAAAGTTTTTACAACTGTACAAATCGAATCTGAATTTCCTGGTGGCTCAGCGGCTTGGGCTAAATACTTAAACAGAAACTTAAATGCCGATGTTCCTAGTTCTAATGGCGCACCAGCGGGTAAATACACCGTTATGGTAAGCTTTATTGTGGATAAGGAAGGTAATATAAGTGATGTAGCCGCCGATACAGATCCTGGTTATGGTACTAAAGAAGAGGCCATTAAAGTTATTAAAAAAGGTCCTAAATGGACGGCTGCCATTCAAAATGGCCGCAAGGTAACTAGCCGTAAAAGACAGGCCATTACTTTTATGGTAAGCGAAGAATAAATATTCTAGTACTTTTGAATTAATAAGAATGCCTCTCATTTTTTTGAGAGGCATTCTTATTTAAAAAAATACCTAAACACATCTAGCATACTTTTTAGTATAGTGCTTTACGAATAGTTATTATTTTTTGAAAATAGTTTCATAAATGTTATGGAAGTATTTGGCTCATGTGTCTCATTTTTAAACTTTATAATTATGAACACGCAAGACATTTTAAAAGCCAACATTTTAGACATTTTGTTTGATGGTAGAAATAAAGCTTATGGTGCTTACGACCTAAGAAAAAATTATAATAAGCGTTTAGTTAAAGCTTTAGGCGGTACGTTAAGTATTTGTTTGTTGTTTACTATCGGGTCTATTTTTGCAAATAGTAAAAAAGTAAATTCTACCCTTACTGTTTCGCCTATTATTGATTTAAGCAGTTTTACGAACAAAAAACCAAATGAAGTTGAGCCAGCCAAAGCACAGCCTAAACCACAGTCGCAAAAGCGTTATGAGCAGGTTACGGTAACCATTCCTGTAATTGTGCCTAATAGCGAGGTTACCGAGCAAAATGAAGTTAAACCAGTGGATGTAATTGAGGATATAAAAATTGGTTCATCGAACTTTGACGGTGAAAAAGGTGGTGATAACGTTGTAGATGCAGCACCTTTTGAAAACTCTGTTACTGGTACTAGCGGTAATGTAACACCCAACGATGATGATATTAACCACATTTTTACAACAGTAGAAATTGCAGCTCAATTTCCTGGAGGTTTTGATGCTTGGAAAAAATATTTAGAAAGAAACTTGAATGCGGGGTTGCCAGCCGAAAATGGCGCACAGACTGGTAAATACACCGTAATGGTATCCTTTGTAGTAGATGCAGAAGGTAATATTAGCGATGTAAAAGCCGAAAATGCACCTGGTTTTGGTACAGAAGCAGAAGCCATAAAAATTATTAAGAAAGGTCCTAGATGGCTACCTGCTATTCAAAATGGTAAAAAAGTGGCTTATCGTGCAAGGCAGCAGGTAACTTTTTTGGTAGACGATAATGGGTAATTTTTAACCTAAACTATAAAAGTCTTTGTAAATTAAGCAAAGGCTTTTATTATTGAACGGTTGCTTTTAGGCTATTTTTGTAGATAAATATAGATTATATGCAGGGAAAGTTGAGCGGTTGGGATGATACAATTGTTGCATTAGCAACTCCACAAGGCGTAGGCGCAATAGGCGTAATAAGGGTGAGTGGTACCAAAGCGTTGTTAATTTTAGACGAATTGTTTACATCGAAGCCAGTTTCAGCACAGCCTTCGCATACAATATTAGTTGGCTTATTAAAAGCTTCTGGTGAAGTGTTAGATGAAGTTGTTTTGGCAATATTTAAAAACCCCAAATCGTATACAGGCGAAGATGTTGTAGAAATTAGTTGCCATGGATCGCCTTTTATACAAGAAAAAATAATTACCGCACTTGTTAAAAAAGGTTGTCGCATAGCCAAGCCAGGAGAATTTACCCAAAGAGCATTTTTAAATGGTAAATTAGATTTAACTCAGGCAGAAGCCGTTGCCGACTTAATAGCCAGTAATACAGAAGCAAGTAGAAATACTGCCATAAGAAACATGCGTGGTGGTTTTTCTTCTACGTTAATTGCTTTGCGAGAGCAATTAATTCGGTTTTCTGCTATGATAGAATTAGAATTAGATTTTGCTCAAGAAGATGTTGAGTTTGCTGACAGAACTGCTTTATATAATTTAATTATCGAATTAGTTGATTCTACAAACAGATTGTTACAATCGTTTAAATTAGGTAATGTAATAAAAAACGGTGTACAGGTGGCTATTATTGGTAAGCCAAACGCTGGTAAATCTACGTTGTTAAATACATTGTTAAACGAAAATAGAGCTATTGTAAGCGATATTGCTGGTACTACTAGAGATACTATTGAAGAAATATTGAATATTGATGGTGTACTTTTTAGGCTAATAGATACTGCAGGTATTCGTTTACACACTACAGACCTAATAGAAAGCATTGGTGTGGAGAAAAGCTTTGAGAAAATGCGCTCTGCTAACCTAGTGGTATATTTATTTGATGTGCATTTAACAACTATTAGTGAGCTAGAAAACGTAGTTAGTGATTTTGAAAAAGAAATGCTTGAATATGTATTGGTAGGTAACAAAATGGATACCAACGATGCTGTTTTGCAACAACATTTTTCAACATTCTCAAACATAATTTTTATTTCTGCAAAAGCGCGTTCAAATATAGATGCATTAAAAAAGCTGTTGGTAGACAAAGCTGTTGGCGGAAATATAAATACAGAGGCAACTATTGTAACAAACGCCAGACATCACGAAGCATTACAACAACTAGCCACATCATTAAACGACATCCAAGATGGACTACAAAGCGAGCTTGCTGGCGATTTGTTGGCTATAGACATTCGGCAAAGCCTACATTATTTGGGTGTAATTACTGGTGAAATTACTAACGACGATCAATTAGATTTTATTTTTAGTAAGTTTTGTATTGGGAAATAGTATATATATATATATACTATATAAATAAATCCTTGTAAAGTTTACTGTTAGGAATTACCGAGTACTGGCTTAAATCTGTAATACCTTCTGCTGCAAATACCGCTTCGTCTAAAAATGTATTACCAGTACATAGTGCGGCTGGCTTACGCAAAATATAATAAGCTGCATCGGCAATAATATCCACTGTGCGGCTCATATTGGATAAAGCTTGTCCACCTAATAAATTGCGTACGGCGGCAGTATCTATTGTTGTACAAGGCCAAAGTGCATTACTTGCAATGGGAGTGTTTTTAAATTCTTCGGCCCAGCCAATAGCCATCATACTCATATTGTATTTGGTAAGTGTATAGGCAATATGCGGCCCAATCCATTTTGGTGCAAGATTGATGGGTGGCGATAATGTTAAAATATGTGCATTGCTACTTTTTTTGAGATATGGTATACAAGCTTGTGTCATTAAAAAAGTACCACGTACATTAATACTGTGCATAAGATCAAAACGTTTACTTTCTGTTTGTTCTGTACCCGTAAGTTGTATGGCAGATGCATTGTTTATAAGGATATCAATACCGCCGAAAGTATCTACAGTTTGCTGTACTGCAGAAGCTATTTGCGCCTCGTTTCTAATATCTAGCTGTATAGCCAAAGCCTTGCTACCAGTAGCTTCTATCTCTGCGGCGGCAGAATAAATAGTACCACCAAGTTTGGGGTTTTCTTCGGTGCTTTTTGCTGCAACAACAATATTAGCACCTTCCTTTGCCAAGCGAAGCGCTATGGCTTTACCAATGCCTCTACTGGCACCAGTAATAAATACGGTTTTATTTTTAAATGGCATAGCAATACGTGTTTATGAGTTTAAAGATACAAGATACAGGTTTTAAGTTACAAGAAAGAAGTTATGAGGTTCAAGAAATAAAATGCAAGCCACCAATAACCAACTTTACCAGCCTAAAAATTCGTTAATTACCGCTTCTGTTTCTTTGCAAGCTTTTTCTAAATCATCGTTTAAAATAATGTTATTGAAATGGTGCTTGAAGGATATTTCATAAGAAGCCTTATTCACCCTTGCTTGCAGGCTTTCTTCGGTTTCGGTGCCACGGCTTGCAAGGCGAATTTTTAATTCATCTACACTTGGTGGTTCTATAAAAAGGCTTAACGAATTATTAGGAAATTGTTGCTGTACGTGAATAGCGCCCTTTACATCTATATCTAACATTGGTGTTTTGCCTTCGGCCCAAATTCTATCTAGCTCGGTTTTTAACGTGCCATAATATTTGCCTTCATATACCATTTCCCATTCTATAAAGGCATTGTCTTGTATTTTTTGCTGAAAGTCTTCGGCACTTAAAAAATAGTAGTCTACACCATTTTTTTCTTGCCCACGAGGTTGCCTTGTAGCCGCAGAAATTGAAAATGCTAGCAATGGATATTTTTGCAACAAATACTTTGTAATAGAGGTTTTTCCTGCGCCTGATGGGGCGGTAATAATAATGAGCTTATTGGCCATGCTTGCAAATATTGTTAGGATTTAGTTAAACACAAATCTTTTCTTATAAAAAATGGTGTTAAACAAACTTTAACTGTAATTTTAGGGATGCCATTCTCATTTTCATTGTTAAGTCCTGCCACCATTTTCATCTTAATTGGTGTTGCGTTGGTGCTAAACTTTATCAAGTTTAAGCGCTCTTAAGCCTATTTTTCTTGCACATTTCTGGTAAAAAAGAAAATCGTTTAAAAAAACAAAAATATTTTTTTATTGTGTAAATAATACACATATTTGCAGCACAATGTGTAATTATTACACATTGTGCTGCAAACGGTTTCTAAAGCTATATAATTATCAATTATCCCTCATTAATTGAAATTTTAACGATATTATTAAGAAAAATCATCATTAAAAGTTCAATTACAAGTAATAAAAATTGGTGCTTTAGCCTCGAAACCTCACTTGCAAAAGACTTTGTTAAGAACGATACACTTTAACACGTAAACCGTCAATTATGAATTTAAAACGATTGCTAATTGCAACCCTAGCGCTCTGCTTTGTGTCATTAGCAAATGCTCAGGAAAAAACTGTTGCTGGTAAGGTAACAGATGCAAAAGATGGCTCCGCATTGCAAGGAGTTTCTGTTTTTGTAAAAGGTTCAACTCAGGGTACACAAACAAACGCTGATGGAACTTTTAAAATTAAAGTACCGTCAGGTGCAACTTCTCTTACATTTTCGTCTATTGGTTTTGCTTCGCAAGATGTTGCCATTGTTACGGGTGATGTATTTGTAAAAATGGTACAAAACAATGCTAGCCTTAATGAGGTGGTTGTAATTGGTTATGGTACTGCAAGAAAAAAAGACTTATCTGGTTCTGTAACTACAGTAAGCTCTAAAGACTTTGTAAAAGGTGCTATTACTACACCTGAACAGTTAATTACTGGTAAAGTAGCTGGTGTTGCAATTACATCTAATGGTGGTGCGCCTGGTGCTGGTAGTACTATTCGTATTCGTGGTGGAGCTTCTTTAAATGCTAGTAACGATCCATTAATTGTTGTAGATGGTATGCCATTAGATAACGGTGGTATTTCTGGTGTTGCTAATCCGCTGAGCTTAATTAACCCTAATGATATTGAAACCTTTACGGTATTAAAAGATGCATCTGCGACAGCTATTTATGGTTCAAGAGCATCTAACGGTGTTATTTTAATTACTACTAAAAAAGGTAAAAGTGGTAAACCAATTTATAGCTTTAGTTCTCAGTTTCAAGTAGCGTCTATTGCTAAAAAAGTAGACGTGTTGTCTGCTGATCAGC